>NZ_BAAFRV010000003.1:0-215592 GCF_045862035.1 Enterococcus hailinensis
TATTCAATCTGTCACATCTAAACGAAATAATATTCCTAGAAAATCACTGGATTATCGAACACCTTTGGAAGTATTTTTGAGTTACGTAAGTATTGATGATTTGTCTAACTTAATTTGACAATTAAGATCAATATAACAATTATTATATTAATCAGTTCTTCTCTCTATTTCCTCCTTCATTATTGCCACTAAAATGGTAAGATAATAAGGTATGTATTTAATGAAAAAGGAGCTTATAAAATGGGCGCAGAATTGAATCAACGTTTATTTAGTGCAGCAGATAATCTTCGTAGCAAAATGGACGCCTCCGAATATAAAAACTATCTATTAGGATTAATCTTCTATAAATACCTTTCCGATAAATTACTACAGCAAGTTGTATTATTAGCAGATGAATCGCTAGAAAAATATGACTCGGTAGAAAAACAAACGCAGCTTTTTAAAGAACTATTGTCAGATGAAGAGTCACGCGAAGACTTAGTGGCTACAATTGTTGATACTTTGGGTTATGACATTGAACCGCCATTTTTATTCAATGTTTTATCAGAACAAGCGAAACAAAATATTTTCCAATTAAATGATTTAAATAGAGCCTTTGCGGAATTGTCCGCAAAATATGAACAGTTTAATGGCTTGTTTGATGATGTGGATTTACAGTCAAAAAAATTAGGGTCAGATGACCAACAACGAAACGTTACAATCACCGAAGTATTAAAGAAATTAAACGATGTCGATGTCCTCGGACATGATGGCGATGTGATTGGTGATGCGTATGAATTTTTGATCAGTCAATTTGCTTCAGAAGCACGGAAAAAAGCGGGTGAATTTTATACACCAAGTATGGTCTCAGATATGATGGCGCAAATCGTGGCGTTAGACCAAAAAGATAAAAGATTATTTAGTGTTTTTGACCCTACGATGGGCTCAGGTTCACTAATGTTGAATGTGAGAAAATACTTAACTTATCCAGAAAATGTGAAATATCATGGGCAAGAATTAAATACCACAACATTTAATTTAGCCAAAATGAATTTGATTCTTCATGGTGTGGATTCAGAAGATATGAATTTGCGTAATGGCGATACGTTAAATAAAGACTGGCCAACCGATGAACCCTATACCTTTGATGCTGTCGTGATGAACCCACCGTATTCGGCAAAATGGTCGGCAGATGCTTCATTTTTGGATGATTCACGGTTTAACCGTTATGGGAAATTAGCCCCTAAATCAAAAGCTGATTTTGCGTTTCTTTTACATGGTTTTTATCACTTAAAAGAAACTGGAACAATGGCCATCGTTTTACCCCATGGAGTTTTATTCCGCGGGGCGGCAGAAGGAGCTATTCGTCAAAAATTATTAGAAGATGGCAGTATCTATGCTGTGATCGGCATGCCAGCGAATTTGTTCTTTGGTACATCAATTCCAACAACGGTAATTATTTTGAAGAAAAATCGGACTACTCGCGATGTGCTATTTATCGATGCTAGCAGTGACTTTGTTAAAGAAAAAAATCAAAATAAGCTAGTCAAAGAAAACATTGATAAAATCGTATCTGCTTATATTGACCGAAAGGCTAGTGAAAAATACGCTCATCTAGCTAGTTTTGATGAAATCAAAGAAAATGACTACAACTTAAATATCCCTCGTTACGTGGATACCTTTGAAGAAGAAGAACCAATTGATATGGTAAGTGTGGGTAAAGAAATCAAAGCCATTCGTGAAGAAAAACAAGTTTTAGAAAAAAGTCTGTATGAGACAATCGCAACCCTACAAACAACACCAGAAAATGAAGCTTGGTTAAAAGGTGCATTAGAGGTGTTTGAACATGGAGAATAAACAACCAGAAATCCGTTTTCCAGGATTTACTGATGATTGGGAAGAGCGTAAGTTAAAAGAACTCGGGGATATACAGACAGGCAATACACCTCCAACTAGCGATTCGGATAATTATTCTCTGGACGGTGTGCTATGGGTTACTCCAACAGATATCAAATCGCTTGTTATATCTAATACTGCAAAAAAACTTTCACAGGTCGGTGTCGCCAAAGCAAGAATTGCTAAAGCCGGGTCGATACTAGTAACTAGTATCGCAAGTATTGGGAAAAACACATTGTTAAGAATGGATGCTGGATTTAATCAACAAATCAATTCACTTACTCCAACTTCTGAAAATGATTCATATTTTCTGTTGACACAATCAGAAAAGTGGTCTGAAAAGATGAAGCAAACTGCAGCATCAGCAACCATGCAGATAGTGAATAAAACAGATTTTTCAAATATCTCTACCTATGTTCCTGTACACAAAGAAGAACAAGAAAAAATAGGTTCGTTCTTCAAACAACTAGATAACACTATCGCTCTTCATCAGCGTGAGTTAGAGTTATTGCAAGCAACTAAAAAAGCATTTTTACAAAAATTATTTGTTTAGGAGGTGTCTTGATGCAAATTGCACATCGTGAGGAAGCTGAAGTCGAACGTCAATTAATTCACGTCTTAGGAGAAGGGCATAATCAATGGACGTATCGATCGGACCTAAAATCAGAAGCGGATCTTTGGCAAAATCTACGCCAAAAAATTACACAAAATAATTTATCTGAGTTAGGGGAACATCCCTTAACAGATCGAGAATTTGATAAAATTAAAACCGAATTGCTTTTACGCACTCAGACACCTTTTGACGCGGCAAAATGGTTAAAAGGTGAAAATGGCATCGCGCGAATTACGATTGAGCGTGATGATGCACAGCTAGGATCGATTTCGCCAATTATTTATTCCAATCAAGATATTGGTGGTGGCCTTTCTAGTTATGAAGTCGTGAATCAGATTGCTAAAAAATCTAGTAGTGACGAGCAAAGAGATCGTCGCTTTGATGTCACGTTATTAATTAATGGCTTACCGATTGTTCAAATTGAATTAAAACAGACAACAGCGAAAGACGGTGTCTTTCAAGCCTTTAATCAAATTAAAAAGTACGCTGAAGAAGGGATCTTCCGCAATAATATTTTTTCTACCTTGCAATTATTTGTCGTATCGAATGAACAAACCACGCGCTATTTTGCTAATGCGATGCCTAAAGATATGGACCGGAAATTTTTATTTAGTTGGCGGACACGTGACAATAAAAAAGTTGAAAATCTATATGAGTTTTGTAAACAGGTATTAAACATTCCAGAAGCTCATCGTCTGATCGCTAACTACACAATTGTTAGTGAAGATCAAGACAATAAAGTTTTGATGGTCTTACATCCTTATCAAATTCATGCGATTGAAGCCTTATTTACGGCAGCCAATAAGCATCAATCTGGTTACGTTTGGCACGCGACTGGTTCTGGAAAAACCTTAACCAGTTTTGTCTCTACCAAATTATTAGCTCGAAAATCGGGCATTGATCGGACAATCATGTTAGTCGATCGTAAAGACTTAGACAGTCAAACCACCAATGAGTTTACTAAATTTGCGTCAGAATTTAATACTGGAATTTCTTCAGGGGATGCGAAATCGAATAGTTTAATCGTAGGGACAGGAAGTGCGAAAGAATTAGGAGAAACGTTATTAGCTGATGCCAATGCAAATGTGATTATTGTGACTACACGTCAAAAATTAGATGCCGCATTGAAGTATGCCAAGAAACAAGAAGAAAAAAGTGGAACTAATCGCTATCAAAAACTGATGGGACAACACATCATCTTTGTCGTTGATGAATGTCACCGTGCTTTGAGTCCTGAAAATATGGAAGAAATCAAAGGCTTTTTTCCAAATTCTACCTGGTTTGGTTTTACCGGCACCCCGATTTTTGAAGTCAATAAAAAACAAGCAAAAGGCAAGTTAGCTCGGACGACTCAAGATCAATACGGGGATAATTTGCATACCTATACAATTAAAAATGCTTTAGAAGATAAATCAGTTTTAGGGTTTCAAGTTGAGCATGAGAATACGATTGAGCCTACATCTTTAGATAATTTAATCCATCATAAATTGCGGGAAGTAGAAAAATATGCTAGTAATTCACCAGAACAATTAAATTTAGTGGTAGATAATATGGATGCACTAAAAAAAGAAGCGTATCTAGATCCCGCTATTTATGAAAACGATGAACACATTCAAAAAGTAATTCATAAAATTTTCCGTCCTAATAATGCCTATACAAAATTTGATTTTCGCAATGGACGACCTACAAAATCAGCTATTTTAACAACTAGCTCCATTCAAATGGCCAAAAAATATTATCATGCCATTAAAGAAATGACTCAGTCAGATGATTGGCTAGCCGAAGCATTTCCGAATCAACCTGTTCGTGAAGGTCGGACAATGGATGACCCTGATTTTCCACGAATTGCGATTACCTATTCTCTAGATGAAAATACCGATAATGCCACTCAACAGCAAGACGAAATGCAAAAAATTATTGCAGAATACAACGCTTACTATGGTACAGCGTGGAATTTAGCGGAGATTGATCGTTATAACGGGGATATCAATAACCGTTTGGCAAGAAAAAAAGCCGAGTTCAAGCAATTCGGCCGTCAAGTCGATCTAGTAATTGTTGTGGATCGATTGTTAACTGGTTTTGATGCGCCTACGATTCAAACGTTATTTGTCGATCGTAATTTAGAATATGCAGGCTTGATCCAAGCTTTTTCTCGTACTAATCGAACCTACCCTGAAAAGAATAAAGGATTGATTGTTACTTTTAGAAAGCCAAATACGATGGAACAAAATGTCGCCAATGCAACAAAGCTATATTCAGAATCGAATGAAGAATCTGGCTTGATTTATCCAACCTATGATGAATCGAAAAAACGTTTTAAAAAAGCTGTCCGAAAATTACAGGAGTTTACAATTGTACCGGGTTTAAGTGAGGATACACCCTTAGAGACGCGAGTGGATTATGTCAAAGCATTTCAAGAGTTAAATAATTCCTATGAAGCCTTAGTAACCTACGATGAATACAATGAGGATATTAGTGCATCTGGTGCACTAAAAAATCAAGTCGCTCTGTTAGAAGACCAAGTTGGTATTTACCAAACGGTTAAAGGGTCATTGGTAGAAGAAGCAACTGAAGGAGAAAAAGGAACTGATTTTTCTTCGATTGAATTTTATAGTGACAATTCCATTAAACTATACGATATTGATTCGTCCTATATTGATCAATTGTTAGGTACCTATGCCGCAAATAGCTCCGATGTTCGGGATGAAATCGAAAAAGCATTAAACAAATTAAATAAAACAGAGTGTGTAAAAGACGTTTATCGAGCTATTTTAAATGCATTTGATACTGAGGAAATCAATGAAAATGAAGATATCTTCGTCATCAAACGATTCTATTTTACTCAGACGATTAATCAGATAATTGAACAATTTTCAACTGAATGGTCCGTATCGGAAAGTGAACTCCAATCATCCAGAGTTCAATATATCGTGGGCGAAGATCCAATTCCCAACATTAAAGGTATTATTGAAAGTAAAAACTTCGAAACCTATAAAGTGACTCATCCAGAAGCCAAACCATTTAAATATCCACAAGCAATGAAACGCGCTTGGCGAATCGTGTTAGATGAAGAATTATTGCCATTAGAAGATGAGTTGAGGTAAGTTGATCAAAAAGGATAACCTAGTTAGGTTGTCCTTTTTTTTGATCTTTATAGATCAATTAAATGATCTCTATAGTCTAATTTTGGCTAATTCCGATAAAATAGTTCATACTATTGATCGTTTTAGATAATCGTGATATATTCTATTCAAGTTAAAGAAAGCGATAACATCACTGCTATAAAGGAGTTTTTAGATGGAAATTACTGATTTGATGATGAACGATTTAGTTATTTTTGATGAAACAATTCGTTCGAAAAATGAGCTGTTTGAACGATTAGCTAATGAGCTTGAACGAACTAAACGTGTAACTAAAGCTAAAAAAATTATGAAAGATCTATATAAACGTGAAAAAGAAACATCTACAGGAATTGAAGATGGCTTTGGAATCCCACATGCTAAAAGTAAGCATGTATTAGAACCAACGGTTTGTTTTATTCATACGGAAAAGCTCTCAGATTACTTAGGATTAGATGGTCAGCCAATTGAATGTTCGTTTGCTATTTTAGTTCCAAGTAAATCTTCAGATATTCACTTAGATATCTTAAGTTCATTATCTAGAAAACTAATGAATGAAGGCTTTAGAAAGGAATTAAAAGCGGCAAGAAGTGGAGAAGAGGTTTTATCTATTATCAACAAGGAGGAGTCTTAAATGAAAATCATCGGAGTTACTGCTTGTCCTACAGGGATAGCTCACACGTATATGTCTGCTGAAAAATTAGAAGTAACCGCAAAAAAATTAGGCCATAGCGCAAAATTCGAAACTCAAGGTGTTAAAACAGAATCGGAATTAACTCAAGAAGAAATTAATCAAGCAGATGCAATTATTTTAGCTGTAGATAAAGAAATTGATTTAAGTCGTTTTTCGGGAAAGAACATCAAAAAAGTTTCTACAAGTCGAGCAATTAAAGAACCTGAAATTATTATTGAAGAAGCATTAAATAATGTAGGAACTGTCAAAGTATCAAGTACCGAAAATACCAAGAATACCGAAAAAAAAGCCGGTATTTATAACCATTTTATGAATGGTGTAAATTACATGCTACCATTCGTAATCGCTGGTGGAATTATTATTGCTTTAAGTTTTGCCTTTGGTATTCATGCATCTGATCCAGAATCTCCAGATTATAACGCATTAGCTGGAGCTCTTTCAACTATTGGTGGCGGAACGGCATTCGCTATGATGGTACCAGCTCTTGGGGCAGGGATCGCTAGTTCTATTGCTGGAAAAGCTGGCTTTGCGCCAGGGATTGTTGCCGGATTACTAGCAGCAAATGGCGGATCGGGATTCTTAGGAGGAATGATTGGTGGGCTATTAGCAGGTTATTTAACGGATATCCTTGCCAATAAAATAAATATTAAAAAAGAACTAGCATCCATTTATCAACTAATTGTTGTTCCGCTAATTTCTATTTTAATTATCGGTCTAGCAATGGTTTTCCTAATCGATAAACCAATTGCATGGGTATTAGACGCACTAACGAGCTGGTTAAATAGCTTAGGAAATACTTCAGGTTTACTATTTGGTTTACTGATCGGTGTTATGATGGCTGCCGATATGGGTGGTCCAATTAATAAATCAATTTCAACTTTTTCAATTGGTTTAATGTCAGCAGGAGTAAATGCGCCAATTGCTGCATGTATGGCAGCTGGCATGACACCGCCATTAGGGTTAGCATTAGCTACAATCTTATTTAAAAAGAAATTTACAAAAGAAGAACGAACATCTGGACAATCATGTTGGATTTTGGGGGCTTCATATATTACAGAAGGCGCAATTCCTTTTGCAGTCGCTGATCCAGTAAGAGTTATCCCAAGTTTGATGTTAGGTTCAGCAACAGCTGCTGGCATTTCGATGGCTGCAGGTGTCACATCGATGGCGCCCCATGGCGGTATTTGGGTAATGTTAATTCCAAATGTTATGAATAACCTACCAATGTATTTATTAGCAATCGTTGCTGGTACGGTAGTTACTGCTTTATCGGTTGGCTTATTAAAAAAACCAGTGAATGAAGTAGAAGTTGAAACACAAACAGAAAATAAAAAAAAATTAATTAATGAGGTGGAAGTATAATGTTATATACTATGAAGGATCTTTTGAAAGTTGCGAAAGAAAATAAATTTGCGGTTCCCGCATTTAATATTTGTTCTTATGATATGTTAAAAGCGATTATGGAAGAAGTAGAGGAACAAAATGCTCCAGTTATTTTAGAAATTCACCCAGATGAGATTGCTTACTTAAACGATGAGTTCGTTGCTTCAGTTAGAGAATATGCCCATAACAGTAAAGTTCCAGTTGTTATTCATATGGATCACGGTGGAACGATCAAAGATGTTATGAGAGCAGTTAGAAATGGTTATACTTCAGTGATGATTGATGCATCTGTTCAATCCTACGAAGACAATTTAGCGATCACTAAAGAAGTAGTTGAGCTTGCCCATAATGTTAATGTTTCAGTTGAAGCTGAGCTTGGAACAATTGGCAATAACGGTTCAGCAGAGGGTGGTTCAGCAAATATTATTTACACTGATCCAGATCAAGCAGAAGACTTTGTTAAAGAAACAGGAATTGATACCTTAGCTGTAGCTATTGGAACAGCTCACGGCCTATACCCAAAAGATTTAACTCCTAAATTGAATATTGAATTGTTAAAAGAATTAAATCAGCGAATTGATATTCCGTTTGTTCTACATGGCGGATCGGGCAATCCTGATACTGAAGTTAGCGAAGCCGTAAAATATGGCGTCGCAAAGGTTAATTTAAGTTCTGATTTAAAGAGCGTATTCTTTGATGCTTTACGTGAAATTCTAGCAGATGATCCTTCTATGTTTGAACCAAATGCTGTTTATCCAAAAGCGAACGATAAAGTAAAAGAAGTCGTGAAACATAAATTAGGCGTACTAAATACGATTGGAAAAGCTGAGCTGTATTAATTAGTAATAATAAGTAGATAGCTCTTTCTTCAGTGAAAGGGCTATCTTTTTTGGTATAATTAGTTAAAATCAAGAATTTAAATGTGTAGGAGGGCTGGAGTATGCTTAATGCCGTAGAGGACCGTCAACAGCAAATAGTTAATTATTTAAAAATCAATCAATTCGCCAATGTTACTGATCTAATTAGTTTAGTGAATTATAGTGAAGCAACAATCAAAAGAGATTTGGTATATTTAGAACAAACAGGTTTGATCCGTCGAACACGCGGCGGTGCGATGATCGTCGATAACCAAAAAATAGATGTTCCTTATTTAATGAAATTTACCCATCTAGATGAAGAAAATAATAAACAGTACATAGCGGATGTGGCACAAACATTAATTAGAGATGATATGGTAATTTTTTTAGATTCTAGTACTACTAGTTTACATTTAGTAAAAAACTTGAGTAAATTTGATGGCTTGCAAATTATTACGAATGGCGTTTTAACTGCGGCTATGTTAAGTGAATTTACGAATGCCAGTGTTTCGATTCTTGGAGGAACAATTGTCCCAAAAAGAGCAACTATTAATGGCTCAAAAGCGTATGATGATTCACTTAGCTATTATGCAGACCTCGCGATTATTGGTTGTAGAGGTTGGGACTTCGAGCATGGTGTGACAGAAACTCATGAAGGTGAAGCCTTAATGAAAAAAGCATTTCGTAAGCAGTCGAATCATCTGGTCGTTTTAGCGACACAAGATAAATTAGAGCACAAGTATATTTATCAAAGTGTCGCTTGTCATGAAGTTGATTACCTAATTACAGATATCCCATTAGCCAAAGAACAACTCGATAAATTGAATAATCACCATATAAAATGTTTATATTAAGTGATAAATAAAAAACGCCCAACTTTTAGTTGAGCGTTTTTCTTATTCCGCGATCTCATATTTGAATACGCCATTATTTTCGTAGTTTTCGAGTTTTACTTCTGATAAGCGGCGTTCAAAGAAGCTTTTTTTCTGGCCGTCTTCGTCGTATTTATCAGGTAAGACAAGTGTTGGTTCGCTTGCAGGGATCGGTTTTGATAATTGTTCTTTTAAGTTATCGATGTGGCGATCGTAGACGTGGGCGTCATCGATCGTCCAGTGCATCGTGCCTAATGCTAGATCTAATTGATCCGCGATCAAACGGTGAAGCACGGCGTATTGATACGTATTGAATGGTTGTCCCAATGCCATATCAGCGGAGCGTTGTTTGACATGTAGATCTAACACGCCGTTATTGACTTTCCAATTGGTGGCCCAAACGCAAGGCTCTAACGTCATATCATCTAGATCATCGACATCCCATAGGCTGGTCATGATCCGACGTGAACCAGGATTGTTTTGTAATTGATGCAAGACGTATTCGACTTGATTGAGTTTTTCTTCATGGTCAGGAAGTTTGCGGCATTTTTTAGCTAATTGATACCCATAAGCTTTACCGATCGTATTTTGATCGTCGGCCCATTCGTTCCAGACTTTACATTTATGTTCTTGGAGCCAAGTCACATCGTTTGATAGTTCTTGCCAAATCCATTCCAACTCGACTAAAGGTGTTTTTTGGAAGACCCGTTTTGATTTTAAAATCGGGATGCCGTCTTCTGGTTTCAATTTAAAATTGACGCCTTGGATAAAACGCGTGGGGGCAGGGCTGCCGTCAGCGTATTTGGCCCGAACTAAAGCTGGATCTTGATCCGTCCCATTTTCTATGATATCCATGACGATGTCACGATAAATTTTATCAAAGCCAGTATATTTAGTCACAAGAAATCTCCTCTTTTTTGCTTTTTTTAGATTCTAACACATTCTGGGCTTGCTTGGATTAAAATATTCTCGTTTTGTTTCAATTTTTAAGCGGCAAGCGGATCTGAAAAACCACGCCTTGTGGTTGCCAGTCGCGCACGGTGAGTTTTCCTTTGTGTTGCGTGATGACTTGTTTGGCGATCGCAAGACCTAGACCATAGCCGCCAGTTTCTTTTGAACGCGATTGATCTTCGCGATAAAAACGTTCAAAGATATGTTTTTTGTCTTCATCGCTGATCGATGCGCCGCTGTTTTTGACTTCGATCAGCCAATGATCGTTTGAGATTTCAGATTGCAAAATGATTTTATCTTTGGCATCGGTATATTTCAAGGCATTATCTAATAGGATCACTAACACTTGATGGACTCGTTTTTCATCAACGGTGACGGTTTCGTTGGCAAAGTTTTCTAAGACAAATCGTTTGTCTTGCATCGCAGCGATTTCTTGGAAAGGTTGTGCCAACTGTTGGATAAATGGTTGTGGATCAAGGGCCTCTTTTTGTAATAATAATTGATTGGAGTCACTCCTAGCCAAAGTCAGCAAGTCATTAGTCAATCCGCTGAGTCGACGGGTCTCATTCAAGGCTTGAGCGATTGGCTCAGATTCTTCCATGATCGTATTTTCGGGTCGGGTGAACAGCTGTTGCAAGCTGTTCTGGATGATCGCCAGTGGTGTCCGCAATTCATGGGAGGCATTTTCAACGAATTCTTGTTGCTTGCGCCAAGAGCTCATGATCGGTCTCATATTCATTTTGGAAATATAAAAACTTAATCCGATCGATAAGAGCCAAAAGACGATCATACAAAGGATCAACGTCGTTTCGAAGGTCTTCATCGAATCAGCGATTTGATTGGTATTGGCTAAAAATTGAACATATGCGACCTCGCCGTCTTGCTCGTATTTAATCGTATACGAATGGAAGGCCAATTTTTGGCTTGCAGCCGTACTATTGTTCAAATCTAAGGACTGGATACTATTTAATTTGCTAGTATCTAATGAAAGATTGGCTAGCTCAGTGAAGCGGCCGCCTAACACTTCTTTGTTTAAGATTTTTCCCTCTTTCGACCATAAAATAATTTGTGTATTGAACCGATTATTACCGTTAGGCCCGTCGTTCGTTTGTAAGTCATCAGGGGTTTGCTGTTGCGACAAGAAAGGATTTCCTTCTTGGTAGCGGGTGATTTCCATTTCGATCAATCGCTCATTTTTAGCCATCTGACTAAGTGAAAGATCTGTTTGGCGATAGGCCGAGCTTTGTAGCAGCTGTAAAGTAATGAATCCTAAGAGTAGGAAGACCCCGGCAAAGGCTGCGACATTGATGAAGAAAAATTTCCAGCGTTGTTTTCTTGAGATTTCAGTATTCATAGCCTCAGTCCTTTTGTAAGATGTAACCGACATTGCGAAGAGTCTTGAAGCATTTATCGACTTCTGTTGGTTTCAAGTGTTTACGTAAATGGCTCATATAAACTTCGACTACCGTGATCGTCGTCTCCGAATCAAAGCCCCAGATGCGGTCAAAAATTTGTTCTTTGGTTAAGATCACACCTTTATTTTGGATGAAATAAACCAGCAGGTCGAATTCTTTCCCTTGGATCGGTAAGACCTGATCATCGGCAAGTACTTCTTTAGTTGCTAAGTTACAAGTTAATTGCTTATAGGCTAATTGATTTTCAGCAAATAAGCCGAGGGAACGTTTCAGCAACGCTTTGACCCGCATGATCAATTCTTCGCGGTAAAATGGTTTGGTCAAATAATCGTCAGCGCCTTTTTGGAAGCCAGTCACTTTATCTTCAAGACTATCTTTAGCCGTCAAGATTAGCACCGGTGTATGGATATTTTTGGCCCGTAAGTCTGCTAAGACTTCGTAACCATTTTTTTCAGGCAACATCAAATCTAATAAAATTAAATCATACATCCCGCTTTCTGCTTCAAACAAGCCTTCTGCTCCATCATACGCTTGGGTGATCTCACCCAGATCCGTTAAAATTTCTTTGATGTTATTTGATAAGGTTGCTTCGTCTTCTATTATAAGTAGCTTTATCATGGATAAGTCCTCCCAATCTAGTTTGCTCTTTCAGTGTACCATGCTTTCCTAAAACAACCTTAAAACTTTTTGTCATTGACTTAAGCTTCGGTTAAGGCAGGACGATTATCTTACAGGTAGTCACATGAGCGCTGTGCGATCGACGAATTTACGATCGGCTGAAAGTAAGGAATCGATCTGATAGCGAGCATGAAGCTTACATTCATTTCTAAAAAAAGAAATGCAATCGATACGAGGGGGAACCATCATGAATTTTATCAAACGGGCAGTACAAAGCCTTTGGGCGAAGAAAGGCCGCAGCATCTTATTGATCGCCGTCTTTTCTGCAATTTTAATTTTTGTTTTAGCCGGACTAACGATCCGCAGCGGCGCAGAGCTGGCGACATCGAATGCAAAAAAAAGCGTAGGAGCGACCGTCACCTTATCGGCCAACCGAGAAGCGATGTTCAAAAACCAATCTACGTCAAGTTCAGGCGATGAGAGCTCCACACCAGACCCAGGCAGTTTTGAACAAACGCCAGTTAATCTAAGCGATGCGAAAAAAATCGCGAAATTAGCTAATGTGAAATCTTATTCGTTTGAAGCTAGCACTTCAGCAGATAAAAGTACCAGCATCACACCGATTTCCAGCAGTGATAGCAGTACTGACAGCAGCAGCTCTGATGCGACTGATTCTTCTGGTGAACAAGCGGGTGGCCAAGGTGGCCCTGGTGGAATGATGACTAGTCAAGACGACTTCCAAATCAAAGGTGTCTCACAAAGTAGTTCGTATACTGATTTTTCAGCTGGTACCGCAACTTTAGTTAGTGGGAAAGCCATTACGGCTTCTGATGAAGGCACAAATAATGTCTTGATCGAAAAAAGTTTGGCTGAAGCCAATGATTTAAGTGTCGGCGATACGTTCAAGATCAAAGATTCTGATGATAAAGATGTTGAAGTCACTATTAAAGGAATCTATAAAACCAGCGACTCTGGCGACAGTTTAGGTAATAGTTTCAATTTCTTGAATCCATCAAATACGATCTTCTCTTCTTATACTTTCGTAAGTACATTGAGTGGTTCAGATGGAACAACGATCGACTCAGCTGTTTTCAATTTGACGGATCCAAAAGACATGGACAGCTTCGTTAAAAAAGCGAAAAAATTGATCGACACTGATACCTTTAGTTTAGAAACCAACGATCAAATGTATCAACAAATGTTGCAACCATTGAACAATGTTTCAAGCTTTGCTAAAAATATCGTGATCTTAGTTGCTGTAGCAGGTGTGATCATCTTGACATTGATCATTATGATGTCGATCCGTGAACGTAAATATGAAATCGGCGTCTTGCTTTCATTAGGTGAGTCACGAGTAAAAGTGATTTCGCAATTTTTCGTTGAAATCTTCGTCTGCATGTTGTTTGCCTTAGGGATTGCAGCAGCCAGCGGAAATATCGTCGGAAATGCTGTCGGAAATCAATTATTGAGTCAACAAACCACGTCGCAACAAACGACTTCACAAAATAATGGCGGAGATCAAAATAGCCCTGGTGGAAATGGCGGCCCGGGACAAGGCGGTCAAGCACCAAGCGGCGGCGGACGCGGCAACTCAAGCAACAATCCATTTTCTTCAACACAAGAAATCAAAGATTTGAATATCTCGGTGCAACCAGTTGAAATCTTGAGTTTAGCCGGTATCGGTCTAGGCATCAGTCTCTTCTCGATCGTTCTATCCTCTGCCGGAATCTTACGCTTGAATCCGAAGAAAATTTTGATTTCTTAATCAAGGAAGACACGACGCAAGCCAAAGCGAAAGATCGTACGGACTACGAAAGCACTCTTTCGCTGAAGCGGCGTTTGCTGAGAAAACATCGAATCGCTCAATCATCTAGGAGGAATTTATTATGACTTTAGCAACGAAAGATCTAGGCTACTGGTATGAAAACAGTGGACCATTATTTGAAAATGTTAATTTGACCTTTGAAAAAGGCAAAATGTACGCTATTTTAGGCACGAGTGGTTCTGGGAAGACGACGTTTCTATCACTGATCGCTGGTTTGGATACACCGAAAAGTGGAGAAATTTTATACGGAGATGCTTCTTTGAAAAAAATTGGCTTACGAGAATACCGTCGTAAAGATGTTTCGATCGTCTTTCAAGCTTATAATCTATTGCCATATTTATCAGCTGTCGACAATGTCGTAACAGCAATGGAAATCGCACAAAGTCAACAAACCGACAAAAAAGCCTATGCGCTAGCCAATTTAGAAAAAGTCGGTATTACCAAAGAATTAGCCGAAAAGAAAGTTACGTTATTATCTGGTGGGCAACAACAACGGGTAGCGATCGTACGAGCGTTGTGTTGTGAACATGAATTGATTGTTGCAGATGAACCAACTGGGAATCTAGATGATACGACATCGCAAGAGATTGTCCGTCTTTTCCAAGAAATCGCGCATGAACAACAAAAATGTATCGTTTTAGTCACTCACGAACAAGATGTCGCCAAAGCCTGTGATGTCGTTTATGAATTGAAAGATAAAAAATTCAGTCAAGTATCATAAAATAAGGAGGGATTCGAGTGAATGTTGCTCAAATCAATATAAAAGTTAGCGAATTAATCAATGGAAAATATATCCTCGATCGCCGTGCACGCTCACTCGGTTCGCATACTGTCATCAAACTAGATCACAGACGCCGCAAAAGTTTTTCGGCTACACGTGATGTTCAAATAAATGATCATTATCAGCAACTCCAACAAGCTTGGTATTTTGGCGCTGTTTATGAAGCAAGGGCTCTCCGCAAAAAAGAGAATCAAAAGCCAAACGCTTCAACGATCAAAATCAATGCTGCCAGAGAAGCTGAACTAACGATCGAGTGGCAGGCATTTCCGACTAGCGCTTAAAAATACTACAAAAAAACTGATAACTTTCTTCTAGGACGAGAAGACAGTTATCAGTTTTTTTCTTTTATGGATTCGGATTGAAGACTGCCAAGACTTTTTCAGTGAATACGGGTAGCTTTGATTGCATCCGTTCAATCAAAATCATCGAGACAGACGTGATCCCGATCGATAAAATCGCGAATAAAAAGGCTTCGAAACCAAAAATATACAAGCTCATACAAACAATAACAAAATCTGTTAGCAATAAACCGATCGCTGTGCTCAATCCCCAGTACTTTTTGAAAATCAGTGGTGGAATCGTCGTGCCGCCACTTGAAGCTTTTGAATCATAAAGAATCGCGACCCCAACGGCGAAGAGGATGCTCCCCACGATCACTGATAGCCAATGATTTTCGATCAGCATACCTGCCGGAACGATCTGTAATGCCAGGGGAAACAAGAAACTCCCGATCAATGTTTTGAAAAAGATCTCTTTGCCTAAAAAAATCGCAGCTAGGACGAGTACCACGATATTTAAAGCGAGTACGACCCAAGAACGATCAATGCCTAGTGAATATTCGACTAACAGACCGATCCCGCTGACACCGCCCGCAGCTATATTGTGAGGACCTAAAAACAAATTGATACTACCAGCTAATATAATTACGGCTAATAGAATTTTAGAAAGTTGTTTCGTTTGCTTGTACATCTTAACGCCTCCTTAGTTGTCGCTTATCAAATCAAGCGCATTCCTTTAAGTCCACTTTATCATTCAATCGTCTTGATTTTGAGTCAACTTTTTCAGTCTTCTATGAAAAAATAGTTCTTCTTTTAGACAATAAAAAAACTAGCAATGAAAAAATTGCTAGCTCCAGCTATTATTTAGTCAATAGTTCATATAAAACTTGTGCGTTGTTTTGCTCTTCGTTCTTAGCACCATAAACTAACGTGACAGTCGAATGTTGGGAAACAAGTTGTTTTAATTCTTCTAAAGCTGTTTTTTGCGGTTCATTTTGTAGTTCAGCTAAGTAGTCTATTTTAAATTGCGCATATTTTTTTGGTTCGTGATTGAACCATTGACGTAACTCGGTACTTGGTGCAATATCTTTTAACCAACAATCAATTTTCTCAACCTCTTTAGATTTTCCTCGCGGCCAAATCCGATCAACCAACACACGATAACCATCCGTTTCATTTGGTGCTAAATAAGCTCGTTTGATTTGTAACATCTGCTCACGTCCTTTTCTTTAATTTTAATCCCTCTATGAAAAAAACGTAAATAAAACTATTATCCAGCGACTAAAACCTTTTCATGGAAGCTATTATGTTAGAATAACATGTAGTCTATTTTTTTAGAAAACAACTAGCGTTTTCGATAAACTAAAATAAAAGATGTTTGGGAGGTTATCATGGAATTTATTGGTATTTTATGTTTGATTTTGTTTTGTACGACGTTGGCGAGCCATCTTTCGCGTCGTTTTGGCATCCCAGCGGTGATCGGACAATTGTTAGTCGGGATTTTGTTGGGAAATGCAGGCTTAAATTGGGTCCATCCCGATATTCTCGTAAAAGATTTTGCTGAGATTGGTGTCATTTTATTGATGTTTTTAGCTGGTATCGAAAGTGATCTATCGCTATTGAAAAAATATTTTCGACCAGGAATCTTTGTAGCGATATTAGGGATTCTTTTTCCAGTGATCTTTGGGACGATCAGTGGTCAGCTATTTGGGATCACATTGAATCACGCATTTTTCTTAGGGTTGATTCTAGCAGCTACTTCAGTTAGTATCTCGGTCGAAGTGCTGAAAGAATTACGTGTTCTGAATACCAAAGAAGGCTCAACGATTTTGGGCGCTTCGGTGGTTGATGATATTTTGGTCGTCTTGATCGTTAGTTTAAGTATGTCTTTTTTAGGCGCAGCAAGCAACAGTAGTGTGCCATTAAGTCTAACGTTGGTGGAACAAGTCTTGTTTTTTGTGGGGATTTTCTTTTTGATTCGTTGGGGAGCGCCCTACTTGATGCGGCTCAGCAAAAAATTATTAGCTGAATCTTCAGTGATCATCGTCTCACTTGTTTTGTGTTTAAGTATGTCTTATTTGGCTGATCTGATCGGATTAAGCTCGGTGATCGGAGCATTCTTTACCGGCGTGGCGATCGGCCAAACGAAAGTCGTCAAAGAAGTACAGTATAATGTGGAAGCATTAGGTTATGCCGTTTTTATTCCGGTCTTTTTTGTCAGTATCGGACTTGAAATATCGTTTAATGGAATCACGCAACAATTAGGCTTGATCATTGTTTTAACAGTAGTAGCGATCTTGACAAAATTGATCGGTGGCTTCTTAGGGAGTAAGGCGGCCGGTTTTGATAATCAAAGCAGTTTGATGGTAGGTTCAGGCATGGTTTCACGCGGTGAAATGGCCTTGATCATCGCCCAATTAGGTTATCAAGCCCACTTAGTGACGAAAGAATATTATTCACCATTTATTCTGGTTATTTTATTCACTACATTATCGTCGCCATTTTTACTAAAATATTTTACTAAAAAAATCTATAGATGAAAAAAAGCGCCCTCAAAAAATTAATGTGAGGATGCTTTTTAAAATTAAAAATATCAGTTATTGCCGCACAACAGATCTAGTTGTGCGGTTTATTTTATTCAAATCACAAATGTTTACGTATCTTATTGAAAAAGTATAGCTGAGCTAAATCTATAAAAAGCTTTCGGTATTTTTAGAATTTTTCAATTTAGGAGTAAAGAAAATAAAACAATAAAAAGGAGAATAAACATGAGAAAATTAGGTTCTTTGGTATTTGCAACAGGTCTTTTAGTCAGTCTGTCTTTAGGTGTGATCACTGTGTTCGCTGAAGAGGGTGGTGAGTACGAGTCAAAAGGAGTGATTACTTTTACACCAAGCGTTGATCCGACTGACCCAGTAGATCCGAACGATCCATCTTCCCCTATCAAACCCATCGATCCAATTAATCCAGAAACGGAGCCAACAACTGGTACGAAGGGTCCTTTATCCATTGATTATGCTTCAAACTTAGATTTTGGTACGCAAAAAATTACGTCTAAAGATGAAGTATACATGGCAAAAGCCCAAAAATATATAACTAAAGACAAGCAAGAAAAAAACGGCCCTAACTTTGTTCAAGTAACCGATAATCGCGGAACAGAAGCCGGTTGGACACTACAGGTAAAACAAAATGGACAATTTAAAACAGCGAATAGTAAAGAGTTGACTGGAGCGGAAGTCGTATTTAAAAACGGGAATGTTGTGACCACATCTGCTTCAGCAAAACCGACCGGACAAGCAAAGATTACAACTGATACCGATGGCTCACTCCAGAATGTGATGGCAGCAAAAGTAGGGCAAGGGGCTGGGACTTTCTTGCATAATTGGGGAACAGACGCTGAAACAGCTGCTAAAAGTATTGAATTACATGTACCTGGTGCAACGACAAAATATGCCAAAGAATACTCAACAACATTCACTTGGGTATTAACAGATGCGCCAGGAAACTAAATCATGGAACGTTGCAAACGGCTTTTTTTACTTTTAGCCTTTATGGGAAGCATAATAATAACTACCAGAGTCAGCGCTGCTGAATTTAGTTTTTCAGTGATACCTAGAACAGCTGAAAACCAAATCGATAAAGAGAAAACGTATTTTGATTTATTATTGCAACCTGGTCAGGAAGAAACACTAACGGTTGATTTACGCAATGATACTGATAACGAAGTGATAGTAGAAGTACAGATTAATAGCGCGACTACGAATGGGAATGGGGTAGTTGAATATAGTCAAAATGAGATAACTCGCGATGCGACACTCAAATATGATCTAAAAGATCACGTGAAAGCGCCTGAAGAAATTATTTTGAGGCCCCAATCTGTAGCTGAATATAAAATGCGGATAAAGATGCCAAATAATGTTTTTGATGGAATCATTGCAGGTGGAATTACTTTCAAAGAAAAACAAACGGCTGAAACTACGACTGCTAAAGATAGAAAGAACGCAGGCCTAGCGATCAAAAATGAATATTCTTATGTTGTTGCGTTATTGATGCGGCAAACTACCGATAATGGGTCTCCAGATTTGAAATTAACGCATGCATACCCGGATCAAAGAAATGCTCGAAACGTCATCAAAGGTACACTGCAAAATCCAAATGCCACTTATTTAAATCAATTGGCGGTAAAAACAACGATCACTAAAAAAGCTGATTCTAAGATTCTTTATACCCATGAACAAGCGCAAATGCAAGTAGCCCCCAATACACATTTTGATATTTCTATCCCATTAAATGGAGAACGGCTACAAGCAGGTCAGTATACGATGAAAATGGAAGCGTATGGTGAAAAAGTGGAGAATGGGGCGCACCAATTTCAAACAGCTGATAGTCAAATAAAAGAAAATTATCGTTATCATTGGCGATTAGAAAAAGAGTTCAAAATCAAAGCCGCAGAAGCTAAAAAATTAAACGACTCTGATGTAACAATCAAACAAGCTGATACGTGGATACTTATCCTAATCAGTATAGTTTTGTTAGCCATGATAATTCTGTTTATTGTTGGGCGAAAAAATAAGAAAGTTCGGCAGGGCCAATAATTACATTGTAAGGAATAGAATTATTTTTAAGAGAATTCATTTATAATATATAAAATTATTATAAATTCAGGAAAAAACGTTAAGAAAGATAATACTATAGATAGATAAAATTAAAAAAAAGAAATGAAGAGCGTACGAATAGTTATTCATACGCTCTTCATTTTACTATCTATCAATAATAGTAATAAATGGTTCATAGTTATCTTTTATTTTATTTGAAAGTTCGGAGTCTGTAATTAACAAATCTAATTGGCTTAGAGAAGCAAAAGTAGCAATTGATTTCTGTTCAAATTTAGTGCTATCAATTAAAGCAACTGTTTGAGATGCAACTTCTACCATTCGTTTTTTTAATTCTACTTCGTATAGATTAAAGTCTGAGAGCCCTTCAAAAATAGAAACTGCATAAGCAGAAGTAAATAAAGTATCTACATTAACTTTTTTCAAGATTTCGATACCTAAAATTCCTTCAATCGCATTTGAGTTTCCTTTTACAACACCACCGATTAAAACAACTGTTAAATTAAGACATTCTTTTAAGAGGGAAGCGGTACGTAACCCGTTTGTCAAAATTGTGATCCTTAGTTCCGATTGGCTGATTAATTTTGCCAATTCATAACATGTTGAACTAGCATCTAAAATGATACATTCTTCATTTTTTATAAGTTTAAAGGCTTTTCGAGCTATATCACTTTTTTTCTCTATATTTTTTTGCTTTCGAATGTCATAGTTTTTATCGATTACCAAGGATTCATCTTCTTTTACTCGTGTTGCTCCTCCGTGTGTTCGAATTAACATTTTATTTTCACTAAGATAATTTAGATCAGAGCGAACAGTAGCTTTAGAAATAGATAAAAGTTGGGATAGTTCATTTACAGATATAGAGTTTTGATCGTTTAATAGTGATAGTATCTTTTCTCTTCGTTGATTTGTATACATCAGATTTTCCCCCACAATGAATGATTACAACTAGTATAAGGTAAATTTTTACAAAAAACAATAAAAAATAAACGTTTTATCTTTCGTTTGATTTCGAAATTAGATTAAAATAATTTCGTTTTATATTGTAATAGCGTTTATTTTGAAAATAAACGAAAAAAATGTTGACATTTCGAAAACTTATGTTTATTCTTGTGATAGAAAAAGTAAAAGGAGCGAAAAATATGAAAATTGGTATTGGTTCTGATCATAATGCATTTGAAATGAAGCAACAGTTAATTGAATATGTACAATCAAAAGGTTTTGATGTAATTGATTATGGCTGTTTTTCATCAGATGAAGTTGACTATCCTAATATTGCATTCAAAGTTGGTAGTGGAATAATAGATAAGAACATTGAAAGAGGTATTTTATGTTGTGGGACAGGTATAGGCATGGCTATGGCTGCTAATAAAATACCTGGAATCCGTGCCGCCCAAGTTCATGACACTTACTCAGCGGAACGTGCACAATTAAGTAATAATGCTCAAATAATTACTATGGGATCACAAGTAATTGGTATAGAAGCTGCTAAAAAAATTGTAGAAGAATATTTATCAGTAACTTTTCAAGGTGGTAATTCGTCTAGAAAAATCAATCAAATTATGGATAAAGAAGCAGAATTTTCAAAATAAGGAGAACGAAGTATATGAAATTTTTTTTAGATACTGCAAATATAGAAGAAATCAAAAGAATAAATGAATTAGGGCTAGTCGATGGGGTAACAACCAATCCTTCAATTATTTCAAAAGAAGGAAGAAATTTTAAAGAAGTAATTACTGAGATTTGTAAACTCGTAGATGGTCCAGTAAGCGCAGAAGTAATTTCATTAAAAGCAGAGGAGATGATTAAAGAAGCGAGAGATATTGCTACATGGGCAGATAATGTAGTTGTAAAAATTCCAATGACAGAAGAAGGCTTGAAAGTGGTCCATGTACTTTCTAAAGAAGGAATTAAAACAAATGTAACACTTATTTTTACTGTAGCACAAGGTTTAATGGCAGCAAAATCCGGAGCAACTTTTGTAAGCCCTTTCGTTGGGCGTTTGGACGATATTTCATCGGATAGTTTATTGCTTATATCTAATTTGAAAAAAGTTTTGAATTACTATGGATATCAAACGGAAATAATTGCCGCAAGTATTCGAAGTCTTAAACATGTAGAAGAGGTTGCAGAATTGGGATCAGACATTGCAACAATTCCTGGGACATTGTTTCCTAAGCTATGGTCACACCCGTTGACTGATTCAGGTATAAAGGGATTTTTAAAAGATTGGGAAAATTTTAAACAATAAATTTTGAAATAGAAGAGGATGATAATTTTGAGAAAGCCAATAGTCGGTATAAGTCTTAAGCTTTACCAAAATAAAATTGAAGATGTACGAGATTTCACTCATTCAATTGTAGAAGCCGTAGGTAATGAGAAGAAAATTGAACAGTTTATGTGTCCTGGAATGGGTGTGTTATATCCTGCAGCAATGATTCTAAAAGATTCAGAAATAGGATTAGGTTCACAAAATATTGGACCAGAGCCTAATGGAGCATACACAGGGGAATTTTCAATTGAAACTTTGAAAGATTTACATGGCGAATATGTTGAAATAGGACATATTGAGAGAAGAACTATTTTTAAAGAGACAGATGATATAATTAATCAAAAAGTTCATTTAGCATTATCTTATGGAATAATACCAGTTTTGTGTATAGGTGAAATCTCTAAAACAGATGACTATGATCAAATAAAAGCACTAATGAAAAAACAATTATTTTTAGATTTATTTCAGGTGGTAGATAAAAAAGCAATGAAGGTTATTTTAGCTTATGAACCTGCATGGGCTGTAGGCAAAACTTGTGCAGCAAGTGCTATTCACGTAAGAAAAGTACATGGATTAATTAGAGAATGTATAAAGGAATTATACAGTAAAGAAGTGGCTGAAAATATTCGCATTATATATGGCGGATCTGTTTCACAAGAAAATACAAAATTGATTGTATCTGATGATAACGTTGACGGCGTTTTTATAGGACGTTTTGGACATAATCCAGAACAATATGCATCTATTGTAGAAACTGTAAAAAAAGTGAAGGAGAAATAAAATGTTTGGGATTATCTTAGTTTCACATAGTCAAAAAATTACTGAGGGAACAAAAGAGATGATTGAAGAAATGACAGGAACAAGTGATGCAGTACGAATTACCTCAGCTGGAGGAACCGGTGATGGACGACTAGGTACAAATACTTTAATGATTATGGAGGCAATAGAGTCAAATGCAGATTGTGATCATATTTTGGTATTCTGTGATATTGGGAGCGCTATACTTAGTTCGGAAACGGCTGTCGACATGATTGAAGATCCAGTTATTATTGATAAAGTTGAAATTATGAATTGTCCTCTTGTAGAAGGAGCTTTTGCCGCAGCTGTTCAATCTACGGTTTGTCAGGAAAAAGAACTCATTTTAAAAGAGTTAGCACAACTTTAAATCATAAATAGAAAGAAGGAAAAAAGATGAAATTTGTACGAAGTTTTGTTGGCTATTTAATCGCTGGAACAATTGTAATGGCAGTATGGAGTCAATTAGGTAGTTTTGGAATTTTTGGAGGCTATTTAGCAGCGGGAATTATTATTGGTCCAATGTGGTTTATGAATCATTATCTTAATTTAACTGGTAACGATGATGATGCAGCATTCGTAGACATGGGACTAGCTATTGGCGTTTGCGGTATTGCAAGAGATGCTTTCATGAAAGGATCATTTACTGTTGGCGAGTCTTTACCAACAATTATTTTAGTTATTATTGGAGCAACTTTAGGTGGAATTGTTGCGGCGTCATTTGAGAAGAGTTTATCTAAGGAAACGTTGAGAGATGAGAAAGCACCTGAGCCTGGAATGACTGAAAAAGAGATGAATCGATTAGTTAGTGAAGACTAAATTAATTTAAAATGGAGGAGAAAATATGACTTTTAATTTGGGCATTGCAACATTGTGCGGGAGTTTTATGTTTCCATTTGTTATTAGAATGGCATGGGGAAAAATGGTAGATCATTGGGGACCGATTGGTGGATGGATGGCTGCACTATTTATCGTAGGAACAATTTGGTGTATAAATCATGGAATATCAACCCCTATGATTACCCAATCAGGTGGAGCTTGGGTAGATCAAGGATTAGCCGCAGGCGTTGGTGTTTGGGTGGCCTCAGTATTAGTTGGTGGAAAAATAAAGAAATCAATTCCTACTGTATTAGCTGCAGTATCTGGTGGTATTTTAGGTGGATTGTTACTATCGTTATTTTTATAAAAAGGAGAAAATAAAATGAAAAGATTAATTAATGATGGTTATGAAGTAGTAGAAGAAATGCTAGTAGGTTATGCAGCGGCTAATAAGAATTATGTAGAATTAGATTTGGAAAATCGTCTAGTAGTCAGTAAAATGATTAGTGAAGAACCTAAAGTAAGAATTATAGTAGGTGGAGGCTCAGGACACGAACCGATGTTCTTAGGATATGTCGGAAAAGATTTTGCTGATGCAGCAGTAGTAGGAAATATTAATACCTCACCAGCCCCAGATGCTTGTTATGCAGCAGTAAAAGCAGTCGATAGTGGGAAAGGCTGTTTATACCTTTATGGAAATTATGCAGGGGATGTCATGAATTTTGACATGGGTGCTGAAATGGCTCTAGAAGAAGACGGCATTAAAGTGGAAACGGTTACAACTACTGATGATGTATATTCTGCAAAAGAAAAAAAAGATCGTAGAGGAGTAGCAGGTGATTTACCAGTATTTAAAGTAGCTGGGAGTGCAGCTGCAAAGGGTTATGATTTAGATAAAGTAAAAGAAGTAACCGAAAAAGCTAACAATAATACTTATTCTTTAGGTGTTGCCTTGTCATCATCGACACTTCCTGTAACTGGAGAAGCAATATTTAAAATGGAAGATGGAGATATGGAAATTGGTATGGGTTTGCATGGAGAACCCGGTATTGAAAGAAGACCTGTTGAAAAAGCAGATACTATTATCGATGAAATTATGGACATTATTCTTAAAGATTCACAATTAGAGTCTGGTGATGAAGTATACGTATTATTAAATGGGCTTGGCGCATTACCATTATTAGATCAATATATTTGTTATCGTAGAGTTGATCAAGTACTAAATGAAAAAGGTATAAAAATTAACCGTACAGATGTAGGCAATTTTGCAACTTCTATGGATATGGTAGGCATGTCGGTAACATTAGTAAAATTGGATGAAGAAATCAAAGAATTACTTGATGCACCTTGTAATACGCCATATTATAAAATTTAAATATAGATATTATTATTTAGGTTTGTTACAAAATAATTCAGAAATTGAGGTGTATCTATGAGTGGCATTGTATTAGATAAAAAATTTTTTGCAGATAGTTTAGATAAAATGGCAGAATTAACAGAAAAAAATAGGGACTATTGGACAAAATTAGATTCAGATATCGGAGATGGAGATCACGGAATTAATTTAAGTATAGGATTTAGAGCTGTAAAGAAAGATCTTCAAAATAATTTTGAGAATTCAGAAGATATAAGTACACTTTTAAAAAAATCAGGTATGGTATTATTGAGTAAAGTAGGTGGGGCCTCCGGTCCATTATATGGTAGTTTTTTTATAAAAATGGGAAAAGATGAAAAGGGAAAAGATGAGGTATCATTTCCAGAGTTTGTAAGTATGCTAAAAAATGGTGTTGATGCAATCCAACAGCGGGGTAAGGCAGAATTAGGTGATAAAACTATGTTAGACGCTTTACAACCAGGAATCGATTATCTTGAGGAACATAAAAATGACTCAGATTCTATTGCTGTTATGGAACAAACAATATCTATTATGAAAAAAGGAGCAGATTCAACTATTCCTTTAGTGGCTAAAAAAGGGAGAGCTATGAGATTAGGTGAGCGAGCAATAGGACATAAAGATCCAGGCTCAGAGTCTTCATGGATGTTATTAAATATCTTTTTAGAAGAAATGAAAGCTCTAAGAAATGAAGAGTTAACTGCATAAATAATAAATAATTCAACAATAACAAAAACCTCTGTAAATAATTTTAACAGAGGTTTTTGTTATTGTTGAATTAGAATAAATATTTTTTAATAAATCCCCGTCAACATCATAATTCCTGGAATCCAAGTGGTGAAGATTCCGCAAGCGATGGCAAAGTAATGGATCGATTTGCCGAAGTTTACTTTGATGACAGCATCTAAGAATCCGCAGAACCATAAAACGCCCCAAGTCAACCAAATGACCGCAAATATTGGATCACCTTCTATTTGCCGAGATATCCATGCAAAGGGAATCGTATTGATCGCAACAAATAGTGCGTAAATACCATAGATTCGCATGTCTAAATCGAATAAATACAAAATTCCTACGAGCAGATAAGTAAACGCAAATAAAAATCCCGTCCCCGCTTCATAATAGCTTCCTTGGATCGTATATAAAACATTGATAATAAAAGATAGCGAACCAGTAAATAAATTGATCAGAGCTAGTGAGCGATGATCAATCTTTAATAAACTTCCCCATCCATTGATGATTAAGGTTATTCCTACAAAAAAAAGTCCAATTCCTAACATAGTAGCCTCCTGTTCTTAGCATTAGAATAACAAATTATTTTAATAAATGAAAGAGGACTTCAAATTATGATAAAACACCCTATGCGGCCATTTTTTAAGATTCTTAAAAAAATACTTCTTTCGACCCATGACGAAAGGCTAAAAATTAAGCATAATAGAAATATAAAATAGAGTGATTGAGGAGAGGTCATTATGAATCAACGGGAACAAATTTTAGCCTCCATAAAAAAAGGAATTTTAACGCCGGAAGAAGGCTTAGATTTATTAGAACATCTTGAGACAAAAGCATCTACAACACCTGCGCCTGAGACGATGATCAAAATGGAGCAAGCTGGCGATACAGCAGAAAAAAGTACTGAAGCGGTTTTTAATGAAGAGCCCAGCATGGAAGAAATACAAGTTGACAAAACAACCCCCGAAGAAAAGATTTTTCAACAATCCGATAGCGTGACGGATTTGATCGATGCTTGGGAAAAAGATCCACTGAAATCTGATACGTCCGATTCAGTAACGAGTACGATGGAAGAATTTGATCAAACATTAGAGCAAAAAAAGAGCGAACTAACTACGTTGCAAGAAGAATATCATGAATTGAATTTAGAAGCGGAGTTAGGGATCATTACTAAAGAAAATGAACGTCGTTATCAACAAATTCAACAACAAATCAAAGCCTTGGAAACTGAAATCCAGGAAATCAAAGATAGTTATGCAACGACGGAGGCAGATTTTTTTACTTCAACTGCTAAAACGCCGGAACAACCTAACTTTTTTGGAATACCAGATGACTTTGATGAACAAACGTATCGTCCAAGTGATCTTTTTGAAGAAACATCGCATCCTTATACGAATCGACTAGAACGTTTTGTAACTAAAGCGTCAGAGAAAGTCGAAAAGATGGCTGATAAATTAAACGGAGAGTCAATTTGGAAGAATAGCAATCAAAAATTTGGTTCAAAGAATGAGCGAGCTATTCAATTTAGCCGGCGTTTTTCATTTGATGACGTTCAGGCGACACACATCGATATCAAAGTTGCCAAAGGAAATATTCAGCTCAAAACATGGCCCAAAGAGGATGTTGAGGTGGAAGCAAAAATCAAATTATTGGGTGAGATGGATCAAGCAGATCCATTGGATGCCTTCCTAGAGCGAAGTCAAATCGACATCGAAGATCAACAAATTTTGTTTCATATTCCTAACAAGCGTGTAGAGGCTCAATTGATTTTTTATCTACCACAATGTCACTATGATGAAACAACGATTCGCGTACTCTCAGGTGATTTATCGATCGAAAATTTAATCAGTGAGCAATTATCAATCAAATCAACCTTAGGAGCTGTCAAGATTAAAGAATCAACCGTATCAAGACTGAATATTAAAGGAACTACTAATAAAATTGAACTCTTAGCAGATCAAATATCTGACGCAGAAATCGAAACAGTTGATGGGACGATTATTTCAAAATCGGACGTGAATCATTTAGCGGCATCATTAATCAATGGGGATATCAAATTGACGATTGGCAATGATTCATTAAAGACCCTCACTGCTCATACGATCAAAGGAGACGTCAAAGTTGCTTTACCAGAAATGATTGGTATTGAAGGAACAGCCAAAACTAGCACTGGAACGATCAACGAACGTTTTAATGATTGTGAAACAGTCTTTGAACGTAATGAACGCACGCAAAAGATTTTTCATTTTCGCAGAAGAATGGGAAAAACAGCTATCATTGATGTTTCATCCAAAACAGGTAGTATTTATTTAAAAGATTATGAAGGAAGGTAGCAGATAATGCATAAAAAATTGACTAAATCATCAACCAATAAAATTTTAACGGGAACATTAGCTGGTCTAGCAGAATATTTTGGAATCGATCCAACGATCATACGTGTTGTGTTCGTTATTGCCATCTTTATTTTTGAAGGCAGTCCGATTTTACTCTACATTCTATTTGCGATTCTGATGCCCAAAAATAAAGCTAAGGGAAAAGACTTCGATCGAGATTCGTTCCATCAATCAAAATCGTCTAGTAAAAAAACAATGGATTCAGAAGAAGATAAGTGGAGTGACTTTTAAATTAAATAAAAGAGACTGAAAAAAGTCGTTCAGATAGGACCAATGGAACAAAAGACAGCGAATCTGCCATTTGGATCACATAGATTCTATGGATTTCACGAATATAGAAAGTCATTCTATTAAAAAAAGCTATCACCTTTAATCAAAAAATAACGGTTGGATAATTCTAAGAATCAGTAAGCCTGATAGTTCAAGTCGCTTGATCCAAAAAGGACGAATAGAACCGATGTAAAAGACACAAAAGGCGATTTATTTCTGCAGATGACAGAAATAAATCGCCTTTTTTACTTATTGCTTAAATATAGTTCCCAAAATAAGCAGACCGAGGAAGGACAGTAAAGTCATAGTTACTTAAATCGTTTACGTTTTTAGTAAAAGCATGGAGTGATTCTGTCAGCATGATATTGACTCGATCACCTGCAGTAAGCAAACCAACCACGGGTTTTTCTAGCATTGTTGCTATTCCGATCTCATAAGCTGTTCCGGGATCAGTGATACCATGCTCATAATCTAAAAGAGCAACCAAACAATCAGCAGTTTTTATATGATGCATATCTTTTAAATAAGTTTCTTTGGCCCATTGAGGAGTGAATTCTTCAAATTCACCTTCTTGATCAAGGCGAGGAGAGTGAAAAGTATCAACGGTTGGATTATTTTTTAGAGCCGTTTCTACTTTTTCGATTAATTCGATTTGTTCTGCGGAAAAGAATGGACCAGCTAAATAAATTTTCATTTAGGCCACCTCTTTCATTTCAGCTAATTGCGTACTGATTTGATCGATCAATGATTTATAATCAGCTGAAACAAGTACATGTTTGATTGTTTCAGGATCAATAAATTCTTCATCCGCTGCATGAACCAAAAAATCTACTAAGGGCTTATAGAAGCCATCAATATTTAAAATTCCGATTGGTTTTTTAGGAATCAAACCAATGGAAATCGAACAAAGAACCTGAGATAGTTCTTCTAATGTTCCTAAGCCGCCGGGTAAAATCAAATAAGCATCTGATTTATTGATCAATAATTGTTTTCTCTCATCCATTGTCTCGGTATAGATGAACTCGGAAACTTCTTCTCGAGGCAATTCATCATCAAACAAGCCACGCGGATAAATCCCAGTTACATGACCATTTTTAGCAAGAACTCCGGTACTTACAGCACCCATTAAGCCGCTAAATGATCCGCCATAGACCAAACCAAGTCTTTTTTCAGCCACATATTCGCCAATTTCTGTTGCTAAATTAATATATTTTTTCTCTTTTCCGTAGCGTGCACCACAAAAAACAGCTAATTTCATAAAATTACCACCTGTCATTTTTCTTTGAGCATTTATCATAGCGCGAAAGAAAAAATAAAAAAAGTCTAGATATTGTATTTTTTTTGTGTTAATAATAATAGAAGCACAATATATAGTGTTTGTTTAGAGTTTAAAATTTCTAATTATAGAAAGATAAGTCTAATTAAATTTATATTTTTGAATACTTACATTTGTTTTCTGAAACAACAAATAAATTTAGTTAGAATGACAAAAATGAGAAAAAAAGAAATTCTTAATGGAGTTGAAAACAAATTAATGGTATTTATGCGTATTTCGATTATGATAAGGATCGTCGCTAGTAACTTTTGGTTTGAAAAAAAGGAGAACGCCTACTAATGAAAAATAAAAAAATGTTGTTGATCGCTATTCCTATGTTATTGATGGTAATTGGATTTGCTGGAAAAAATTATGCCGATAATATTATCAACTGGGGTGGAGAAGAAAACATCTCAACGATCAATAATAATTTAGATAAGTTGAATACGTCATTAACTAATAAAGAAAAACAGATCGCTGACCTGACTTCCAAATCAACGGACGCGCAAACACAATTGACTGCTACGCAAACAAGTATTACTACTTATCAGCAACAACTCACTGAATTAAAAACTGAAGGCACACAATTGAATAGTGATAAAGCTAATTTAGAATCACAACTAACTAGTAAAGATCAAGAAATTCAAGCTAAACAACAAGAAATCAATGATAAAATCAAAGAAATCGAACAAAAAACGCAAGAAATCAATCAGAAAAATGAAGAATGGAACGCGAAATTACAAGAAGCTCAAAATAAAGCCAATACGCTTCAAGATACTGTAAATAATTTAACGAATCAAATCAACACGGTGAATAATGAAAAAACGTCATTACAAACACAATTGGATACAACAAAACAACAATTAGCAAATTCAGAAAAAGAAAATTCTGATTTGAGAGATTATATCGCTAAATTACAAAAAGCAAATGAAGACGTAAAGAATACTGCTGATAAATCACAACAAATCGTTGATCAACATCAATAGAAAAAAAGCTGACCGAATTAAATTTCGGTCAGCTTTTTCATTCTTATAAATCTAAAACTAAATCATACCAAACTTCTCCAGCGTGTTGAGACTTTGAAACGCCTTCGACATGATAGCCATTTTTTTCATAAAAGGGAATCAAGTCCTTTAAACAGGTCAACGTGATCCCGCTTCGCTTAACTTTACGAGCATGTTGGGCTAATTCAGTCAACAAAGCACTAGCGATTCCCAATTTCTGATAATTTGGAGCAACAGCTAGGCTTAAAATTGTTTGATAACCATTAGTAGGAGGATTAGGTACGGTTTTTTCGAACAGTTCATCGTAAAGATAACGCTCCGGAATAACCGGCCCAACAACATATCCGACAGGTTGATCCTCTGCATTTACAGCTAACAGAAAACTATCGCTGATCACTTGAATACGTTCAGCCATCGCTTCTTTTGAAGCGGCTTCTGCTGGAGAAAAGCCTGATCGTTCGATTTCCATAATATGTTCTAAATCTTGCATGCGTGGTTGTCTAAAAGAAAAATTCATCAATGTCACCTGATTCACTAAAAATTTCCACTTTGGATTTATTTACTATAGCACAAGGACTACTAGTAGACTAATCGGGAGAAAGCCGTTGCTCGATCCAAGTATTTTTATTTTTTAAATCTTGAATATTTCCATTGAAATTTTTAGCATAAATCAGTGAAAAAAGAGTATCTAAAACGTATTCAAAAGCCACTTGTGACGAGAAGGTACTGACTTTTATAAAATCCATTTCAGCTTGAGTAAAAACAATCGCTTGGCGAGCTAAAGGAATTAAATTAGAACGAGCATTTCCAGTCAGCAAAACGGAAGGGACATTTTCGTTTAAAAAATGCTTTAAAATCCGTTCATATTGAGGAACTCGAGCTCGGTAAGTAATAAACAAGGCGCAATCTTTTTGTGTAAGATTGACGGCATTCCAATCTTCATCAGAATATTCATCTGCAACGATCAGAAATTTATTGATTTTAACTAATTTATTTTGGAAGCTCCGGCCTCGGATTTGTGAATCACCTTGGGCAAATAAAAAGATTCGTTCCGCCTTTGCAAGTAGATCAGCTGATGCTGCTAAAATATCATGGTCTAACTGTGCATACGTTTTTTTTACCGTATCGACTGCTAAATCGGCCATTTTTTTGGCTATTTCTTGAGTTGAATCTTGTGGTAAGAAAGGAAAATTAGCATCGACCTGTTCTTCACGGTATAAATTACTGTGAGCAATTGCTGAAATCGCTACTCGAAAGTCACGAAAACCTTCATAGCCCATTTTTTTGGCTAAACGGATCACTGAGGAATGAGACGTATATGTTTTTTTAGCGAGTTCGTCCACATTGATCGCAGGGATCGTCGCTAAATGATTCAAAATATATTCCGCAATGCGTTTTTCTGTTGTCGTCAAGTCTGCTTGGATTTTCAATTTATCGATTAATAACATAGGCACACCTTTCATCGTTCTTCTAGTGTTATCATACCTTAAATTTTTCGATTCAAGAAGTTAAACAAAAGCAAAGTTCATTACTTGGGTATAAATGTTCAATAATTCGCTACGATTGATCAAATGATTGGAGAAAACGACCTGTTTGACTTAGATATCTTTTTTTCTGCAAGCCTTCTTGTATACTTAAGGCATCAAAAGAAAAGTGGGGGAATCAGCTATGCTAACTATCGCATATATCGGGAATGGCAAGAGTACCAATCGCTATCATTTGCCTTTTTCAACTAAATTGAAAGATAAAATCACTATCAAAACGATCTATTCACCAAGTGGAAAAATTACTTGGGATAAAATACCAAATGTCATTTACACGAAAGACATCAATGACATTTATGATGATCCCGAGATCCAGCTGGTTGTTGTTACGACACCAAGCCCGTTGCATTTTGAATTAGGAAAAGAAGCTTTAGAACATGGAAAGAATGTTTTGATTGAAAAGCCGTTTACTGAGACATCAGCAGAGGCTAAAGAATTATTTCGATTAGCTGAGGAGAAAGGACTCTTTGTTCAGTGCTATCAGAACCGTCGCTATGATTCTGACTTCTTGACTGTTCAGAAAGTTATTGAGAGCGGCGTGTTAGGTGATCTGTTAGAAGTAGAAATGCATTATGATTATTTTCGTCCAGAAATTCCAACAGGTGTGGAATCATTTTCGATCGGCACAAGCTATCTTTATGGTCATGCCTGCCATACATTAGATCAAGTCATCTCCTATTTTGGTGAACCAGATGATGTTCATTATGAAGTAAGACAGCTTTTAGGCGATGATCGAATGAATGATTATTTTGATTTGGATTTGTTTTATGGCCGGATGAAAGTCTCAGTCAAATCGAGTTATTTTCGTCTGAAAGAGCGTCCAAGCTTTATTGTTTATGGTAAAAAAGGTGTCTTTGTAAAAGAAACAAAGGATCGGCAAGAGGAACATTTAAAAATGTTTTATTTGCCTGACCATGAAGATTTTGGTGTCGATTTGCCTGAACATTATGGGACGTTGACCTTTATTGATGATGCAGGTGTTTATCATGAAGAAAAAGTTGTTTCGGAAATAGGCGATTATAGCCGAGTTTATGAAGATATCTATCAAACATTGGTCAACGGAAAACCTAAGTCTGTTAAAGATGAAGAGACTATTTTACAAATTGAAATGTTAGAAAAAGGCATTCAGCAGATCGTTCGATAATCTTTACAAGAAAAGAGGAAGACTCAATGAAATTAGCGATTTTAGGATCAGGAAAAATCGTTCATGATTTTTTACCGGTCGTTAAAGACATACCCGAACTCGAAGTCAAAGCTGTTTTTGGTACCGTTCGTAGTATTGGAAAAATGGAAGCTTTACAAACGCAATTTGAGATTGATCAAGTGTATACAGACATTGAAGAATGCTTGGCGAGTGAAGCGTTTGATACAGTCTACGTCGCATTGCCCAATCATTTGCATTTTAGTTTTGCTAAAAAAGCGTTAGAAAATGGGAAACATGTTATTTGTGAAAAACCTTTTACGCTACAAAAAGCCGAGTTGTTAGAATTAGAAGCATTAGCGTCAGAAAAAAATTTAGTGTTGATCGAAGCAATCACGAATCAATATTTACCAAATTTTGAGGGCATCAAAAAAGCATTAAATACGATCGGTGAACTAAAAATCATTGAATGTAATTATTCTCAGTATTCTTCACGTTATGATGATTTCAAAGCCGGGACAATTTTACCTGCTTTCAACCCTAAAATGGGCGGTGGAGCGTTGATGGATATCAATATCTACAATATTCATTTGGTCGTAGGATTATTAGGCAAGCCATTGGGCGTAAATTACTATGCGAATGTTGAACAAAAAATCGATACGTCAGGCATGTTAGTACTAGATTATGGCAAGCAAAAGGTGGTATGTATCGGTGCGAAGGACTCAACAGCTTCGATTCGCTCAACCATTCAAGGTACGCAAGGGTCGATTATCATAAATGGGCCGACTAATACATTGGACAGTTTCACGATTGAATCATTAAAAGGCGAAGTTCAAACAGTAAATGACAATCAACACGCCCATCGTATGTACGAAGAATTTGCGGTATTCGATCGAGTGATCCAAGAAAATGACCAAGAATTTGTAAAGCAACAATTAATGCATAGTAAAATCGTAATGGAAATAGTGGAAGCAGCATTGGAAGATGCTAAGATACATTTAGGCTAAAAAGATTCAGCATGAGAGGTCCTCATGCTGAATCTTTTTTTAAGAATAAAATTTTACTTAGAAAATAATTAATGATCAGCGCAGTTCCATGGCTGGCGATTTTACTAGAAGTCACACCAAATTTTAGCCAATCGTATAGAATAAATAAAATGATAAGTTCAACGACTAAAGAACAAATACGTGAGCCAAAGAAAAGTACGATTTCTTTTAGGGTAATCACTGAACTAGAATTGAAAACAAATAATTGTTAACGATATAGGAGAGCAAGACTGTCACAAACCAAGAAATCAGATTGGCTGTTTGATACTCAAAATCTAATTTCAAAAATAGTAGATGATAAAACACAATATTGAAAATCATGGTGGCAATACCCCACAGTAAAAATTTAATGGTTTGCCATTCTCTTTTTTTATTGATAAGGGATCACTCCTAGGATAAGTATTCTTAATTAATTATACCAAAAATAGCAAAAAAACTATGCTGAAGCTTTGGAAATAACATATTATTAAGTATAAAATAAAAAAGCACTCAATAATGTGAGCGCCTAATAGCTAAAAGGAAATCATTTTTTTCTAAATTGCTGGATTAAGAAGATAAAAATAAAAAAGAAAAGTGCTTCCCAAAGGGTTGTGGTCCAGCTATAACGTGGAGTAATGGCAAAAAATAAATTGCCGATATTCGAGACGATCAAGTAAATGAGAGTAGCAAGCAACGCGTTAAGTAATCTACGTAACATAACGATTCCTCCTTCACTGAAAAGTATAAAGGAGAAAAGTTTTTCCGTCTATTGATAGTAGATCTTGTAATTAAAAATAGTTTAGATTTATTGGATACTGCAGATTATATTGGCGTCTTCCATAATTTTTTTGAAATAACCTAAATCTTCGGAATGCAATTGTGGAATATCATGCATTTTATACTCACGATCTAAAGAAGTATATTTCTTTTCACCAAACTGATGAAAGGGTAATAATTCGATCTTTGTGATACCTAACCGATTGAATAAGTCAGCAAAGGCTTGAGCATTAGCTGTCCCATCGTTATAGCCAGGAATGACAGGAACTCTCACGATCACTTCTTGTTGTTTATCAAGTGCGATTGTAAGATTTTTTAAAATAGGCTTTAAGGAAACGCCAGTGCCAAGTTTGTGTTGATTTTCATCATGATGCTTTACATCAAAAAAAAGCAAATCGACTTGATCAATGTAGCGACTAAAAACATCAGGTTTAGCAAAACCAGTCGTTTCACTAGCTGTATGGATTCCTTTTTCTTTTAGACGGTGTAAAAGTTCGGTAGCAAATTCAGCTTGGTACAATACTTCACCGCCAGATAGAGTTACACCACCGTTTGATTCTTCATAAAAAGCTTCATCTTTCATTACTTCTGCAATAACTTCTTCAAGGGTTTGATACTCGCCAACGGTTGTGAGCTGATTCTTTTGAATATCTTTCATTTCTTCTGGTTTTCCAGATTGCGATTCAGGATTAGAGCACCAATAACATTTTAAGGGACAACCTTTAAAAAACACGACTGTCCGAATACCAGGACCATCATGAATACTAAATTTTTGAATATTAAAAATACAAGCTGTATCGGTCATTCTTCTACCTCCTTTTATACATGCTAATTTTAGCACAATATATTTTTAACGCAAATGATTTTTGTTTCGTACGCAACTAAAAATAATAGTTGATTGTTCCTCTGCTGAAATTATGCTAATCTTTAACCATATGTCAAAACTTATTGGAGTAAAAAGTATGTCTAGAGAAGAAGAAATTCTTGCTATTGTTAGTGAAAAGAAAAAAATCGAAGTAAATGAGCTTTCTACGTTGCTAGGGGTCTCAAAAGTAACGATCAGAAAAGATTTAGATAAATTAGAATCTCGCGGTCTTTTGCATCGTCAACATGGCTATGCGTTGTTAAATAATACGGACGACATCAATTACCGCTTAGCACAAAATTATGATTTGAAACGAAAAATTGCCTTGGAAGCAAGTAAAATAGTTAGTGATGGAGAAGTTGTGATGATCGAATCGGGTTCTACTTGTGCATTATTAGCAGAAGAACTAGCTTTCAATCGTAACGATATCACTATCATAACGAATTCTTGTTTTATCGCCTCGTATATTCGAAAAGCGGATTCAGTCAAAGTCATCTTACTTGGCGGTGAATATCAAAAAGAGTCTCAAGTAAATGTAGGTCCTTTAGTAAAAAAAGTGGTGGATGAATTTCATGTAGACAAATTGTTTGTCGGGATCGACGGGTTTGATCATCGCCGCGGATTTACTGGAAGTGATATCACAAGATGCGATACGACAAGAATGCTGGCCAGCGCTGCAAATCAAACAATCGTTTTAACGGATTCGAGTAAATTTACTCAAAACGGCGTTGTTTCTGAATTCTCATTCAATGAGATCAGCCGCGTATTTACAGATAAAAAAATCGATCCCGAAATCAAAAAGTTTTTAATTGCAGAAAGTATTGATATCCAAACCATTTGAGTTTTCAAGATACGTCAAAGGGATGCACATCTGTGCATTCTTTTTTTTATTTTGAAATCAATTTAATGTGCATTGACCGTGATGGAATACACATGTTAGTATTGTTACGAAAGAAGTTTAATTTAATTACGAATGAAAATGGAGGCGTAAAAATGATTACTCAAACAAAAGAAAAAATTATTCCTTATTTTGGACAATTAACAGATCGAATGGATCAATTTCGCGAAGCTGTGCTGACCAAGAAACCTTATATCGATGCAGAGCGAGCATTATTAGTGACAGAAGCTTACAAAGAACATCAGAATCAACCAAATACAGTTAAACGCGCACTGATGCTTAAAAATATTTTAGAAAAAATGTCGATCTATATTGAGGATGAGACATTAATTGTTGGAAATCAAGCGGCCTCAAACCGTGATGCACCGATCTTTCCGGAGTATACGATGGAATTCGTGTTGAATGAACTGGACCTGTTTGAAAAACGTGATGGAGATGTCTTTTATATTACGGAGAAAACTAAAGAAGACTTACGCGCGATTGCACCTTTTTGGAAAAATAATAATTTACGTGCAAAAGCTGGGGCTTTATTGCCGGATGAAGTAAGTGTCTTTATGGAAACCGGCTTTTTTGGAATGGAAGGTAAGATGAATTCGGGAGATGCTCATTTAGCTGTTGATTATGGGCAAATGCTAAAAGTTGGGCTCAAAGGATATCAACAGCGGACATTAGCCGAAAAAGCAGCGTTAGACTTGACACAGCCTGAGAGTATCGATAAATATTGTTTCTATAATTCAGTCTTGATCGTCATCGAAGCCGTAAAAATATATGCAGAACGCTATTCTCGTTTGGCAAAAGAAATGGCGGAGACAGCTAGTCCCAAACGGAAAGCTGAACTATTAGAAATCAGCCGTATATGTGGGAAAGTTCCCTATGAGCCAGCGGAAAATTTTCAGGAAGCTATCCAAGCAGTTTGGTTTATTCAATTGATTTTACAAATCGAATCAAATGGGCACTCGTTGTCTTATGGACGTTTTGATCAATACATGTATCCTTACCTGAAAGCTGATTTAGCTAAAGCGACAATTACTGAAGCTCAGGCAGTAGAACTTTTAACAAATCTTTGGATCAAAACATTGACGGTCAACAAAGTTCGTAGCCAAGCGCATACTTTTAGTAGTGCCGGCAGTCCGCTTTACCAGAATGTAACGATTGGCGGTCAGACGAGAGACAAAAAAGACGCAGTCAATGAGTTATCCTATTTGGTTTTACGCAGTGTGGCACAGACAAAATTACCACAGCCCAACCTAACTGTTCGTTATCATTCTGGTTTAGATAATCGATTTATGAACGAATGTATTGAAGTGATGAAACTAGGCTTTGGTATGCCGGCTTTCAATAATGATGAGATCATCATTCCTTCATTTATGAAAGTTGGAGTGAGCGAAGCAGATGCCTATGATTATAGTGCTATCGGTTGTGTAGAAACAGCAGTACCAGGAAAATGGGGTTATCGTTGTACAGGGATGAGTTATATGAACTTCCCTAAAATTTTGATGATCGCCATGAATGATGGAATCGATCCTGTTTCTGGGAAACGTTTTGTTAAAGGCTACGGTCATTTCAAAGAGATGACTTCTTATCAAGAATTGCAAGCTGCATGGGATAAGACCGTCCGTGAGTTGACGCGAATGAGTGTGATCGTAGAAAATGCCATTGATCTAGGCTTGGAACGCGATGTACCAGATATTTTATGTTCTACATTGACTGAAGATTGTATTGGCCGCGGTAAAACTTTAAAAGAAGGCGGGGCTGTTTACGATTTTATTTCGGGTCTACAAGTGGGAATTGCTAATATGGCTGATTCGCTGGCTGCAATCAAACAGCTCGTCTTTGACGAAGCAAAAGTTGCTCCTGCCGAACTTTGGGAAGCCTTGATGACTGATTATGCTAGTGAACGTAGTCAAGAAATCCAACAAATGATTTTGGAAGAAGTACCTAAATACGGCAACGATGATGATCAAGTTGATCAATTGATCACGGAGGCATATGATAGTTACATCGATGAAATCGCTAAATATCCAAATACACGTTATGGTCGTGGGCCGATTGGCGGCATTCGCTATTCAGGAACCTCCTCTATTTCAGCCAACGTGGGACAAGGGCGAGCAACGATGGCTACACCAGATGGCAGAAAAGCATGGACACCATTAGCGGAAGGCTGTTCTCCATCTCATAATATGGATAAAAATGGTCCGACAGCAGTGTTGAAATCTGTTTCTAAATTACGTACAGAAGATATTCTTGGTGGCGTGTTGTTAAATCAAAAAGTTAATCCTCAAACATTAGCTAAAGAAGAAGATAAACAAAAATTGATCATGCTTTTACGAGCTTTCTTTAATAAGCTTCATGGCTACCACATCCAATACAATGTAGTCTCACGGGAAACATTGATCGATGCCCAAAAACATCCAGAAAAACATCGAGACTTGATCGTTCGAGTGGCCGGCTACTCAGCTTTCTTCAATGTGTTATCGAAAGCGACGCAAGACGATATTATTGAACGGACGGAGCATATTATTTAATAGGTGAACGAGTAGAAACTTTCTGCTCGTTTTTTTATTTCATAAATCCTCTGTATATCGTCAAAAAAAGTGCATATTTTTTGATTTTATCGTTAAAATAGACTATCGTTTTAATATAGAGTATTAGAAAAAAGGCCATTAAATATTCATAAAAAGTAAAATTTAGCATGAGTAACAGTGTTCAATATTTTTAATCGATAACTATTAAACCTTAGGAGGATTTTAGTATGAGTAAACAAGATAACAAGGATACAAAAACACCGATTTCAGCCCATCCAGATCCAACTACTCCAAATGAATCAAAAGGCACAAAAGATTTGAAAAATGTGACTGCACCCGTTTCAGCGCATCCAGATCCAGTTGTTCCAAATGTAGAAAAAAAGGTAGAAGAAACACAATCGAACAATCAGTCAAATCATTCTGATAAAGATGACCGTTTTTCTAAGGATTCAAAAGGCAACGCATCAAGTAATCATGCAGCTGAGTCCAACCATGATGTCAAGAATACTTCAGCAAATGAAAAAAATGATGGTTCGTTGAAATTTGAAGATAAAGCGATTCAACAAATTATCGCCCAAGCCATCAATGATATTGATGGGTTATTAGCAGTAGATGGCGGTGTATTTTCAAATACAGCTGAAAAACTCGTTAATGTTGATAATGAGAGAGCCGGCATCAAGACTGAAGTTGGTAAAAAACAAGTAGCGGTTGATTTAAAGATTGTTGCTGAATATGGAAAAGATATTGAAGAGGTCTACAATAAAATAAAAGAACTGATTCAAAAAGAAGTCCACAATGCGACCCATTTAGATGTGATCGAAGTTAATGTCGATGTTACCGATGTTAAAACAGCCGAACAATTTGAAAAAGACAGCGAAACGGTTCAAGATAAAGTAACCGATACAGCACAAAAAGCTGGTGAAAAAGTTTCTGAGCAAACTGAAAAAGTAAAAGACTCAGTCAATGAGGCGACGGATCAAGCAAAAGATTCAGCTGATCATGCTACAGATCAAACAAAAGAAGCACAGCAATCACCAGATAAATAAGAACAAACATACCAGTGTAGTCTTTTTGACTGCATTGGTATTTTTCTTTGGAATTGTGAAAAACTATTATTAAAGCGTTTTCTTTACTTTGGGTTTGGGATACAAGCATAATGAGGGAAACTAAAAAAGAAAAGAGGTGAGTTCAAATGTCTACCATTGTATTTACTAATTTTCCAGTCAAAGATTTGAGTGCATCAACTGAATTTTATGAAAAGTTGGGATTTAAAAAAGATGAGAGTATGTCTACTGAAACCGCTAGTACAATGATTTGGGACGATACTTTTTGGATCATGATATTGAAACACGAATTGTATCAACTGTTTTTAAAAAATAAAAAAATTGCTGACGCGCAAACTGTTAGTGGTGTTTTGACTTCTTTTACCGTTGAGAATCCGGCAGCAGTTAGAAAATTTGCTGAACTAGCTAAAGCAAATGGCGGAGACTATTTCTCAGTGGATATGGACATACCTGAAGAGGAAATGTTTAGCTTAGAAGTAGTGGACTTGGATGGGAATCAACTAGAACCGGTTTGGATGCGGATGCCTTAAATAAGGAAAAAAATAATTAATATGATAGATAAAAATCGTAACTCTTTCTTCATTGTAGGAAAGAAGTTTACGATTTTTATTTATTTCCGTGGATCATCAGTGTGATCTTTTTTATTCAAAAACAGTCAGAATTTCCGAAGTTTTTAATGGTTTATTGGAAAATTCACAATCTAATGTTTTTGAAAGCGTTTTTCGTTGTGCTACACTATTTTTGTAGCCATCATCTATTGTTTTATGAAGAAACCCGTAAGGAGGAAGATTATGTTTTCTTTTATTGATCGCAACAAAGAAATTGAAAAATTGAAATCAAAAAAATTTGATCTGTTGATCATTGGTGGAGGAATCACTGGAGCAGGAGTCGCTTTACAAGCAGCAGCATCAGGACTATCTGTAGCACTGCTTGAGATGCAAGACTTCGCTGAAGGAACATCTTCAAGATCAACTAAATTAGTTCATGGAGGGCTTCGCTATCTTAAAACATTTGATGTTGAAGTTGTCGCCGACACAGTTGGTGAACGAGCGAAAATCCAAGGAATTGCGCCGCATATTCCGAAAGCGGATCCGATGATTTTACCGATTTTTGACGAACCAGGATCAACTTTTAATTTATTTTCAATTAAAGTAGCAATGGATTTATATGATCACTTAGCGGGTATCACTGGCGGAAAATACGCTAACTACATGTTAAGCAAAGAAGAAATCTTAAAACGCGAACCTCAGTTGGAATCAAAAGGATTATTAGGCGGTGGCGTTTATTTAGATTACCGCAATAATGATGCTCGTTTAGTCATCGAAAATATCAAAAAAGCAGTAGAAGATGGAGCAGTGGCTGTTAGCCGCTTGAAAGTCGAAGAAATTTTCCATAATGACGACGGAAAAGTTGCAGGGGTCAAAGCAAAAGATTTATTGAATGATGAATCGATCACTATCAATAGCCAATTAATCATCAACACCGCTGGTCCGTGGTCTGACATCGTTAAACAACTAGACAAAGAAATTGATCATAAACCACATATGCGCCCAACAAAGGGTGTCCATCTAGTTGTCGATGGTGAAAAATTAAAAGTGCCGCAACCAACATATTTTGATACTGGCGAACAAGATGGTCGAATGATTTTTGTCATTCCAAGAGAGAACAAAACATATTTTGGAACAACAGATACTGACTATCAAGGTGATTTTGATAATCCAAGAGTTGAACAGTCCGATGTGGATTATTTGTTGAAAATCGTTAATCGTCGTTACCCTGATGCAAAATTATCAGTGAATGATATTGAGGCTGCTTGGGCGGGCTTACGTCCGTTGATCAGTGAAGCCGGTGGCGACTACAATGGAACGACCAAAGAAAAAATCAGTGATGAGAATTTTGAAAAAATTATCAATGCAGCCGAAGACTACTCAAAAGGCAATCAATCACGAGCCGCTGTTGAGAAAACAATTACCGGTGCAGCAAAAGAAGAACCTAAAGATAATCCATCGGCCGTATCTCGTGGCAGTGATTTAACGATTGCAGAGGATGGTTTATTGATTTTATCCGGTGGTAAACTAACTGATTATCGTTTAATGGCTTCTGAAGCTATGAAGAAAATCATTGATTTATTAGATCAAAAAGTCGAATTGATCGATTCCGCAAAATATCCTGTTTCTGGTGGCGACTTCGATGCTAAAAATGTGGATGAGGAATTAGAAAAATTTGCTAAAGCGGGAGAAGATCAAGGTCTCAGTAAAGAAGATGCTAAATACATCGCCGATTTATATGGCTCCAATGCTGAAAAAGTCTTTGCTTTGAAAGATGAAAAAGTTTTTGATGGATTGAGCCAAGGCGAATCGATGTCATTATTGTATGCCTTACAAGCTGAAATGGTCGTAACACCTGTCGATTACTTGTTGCGTCGTTCCAATTACATGCTATTCATCAGTCATCGATTGATGGAGATCAAAGATGCTGTTGTCGAAGCGATGGCAGAGTATTTTGATTGGGATCAAGCAACTAAAGAAACGTATCAATCAGATTTAGAGAATCAAATCCGCATCACGCAATTAGCGGATCTAAAAGAATAGGAGTGGGAATATGGAATCATATATCATGTCAATCGATCAAGGAACAACTTCTTCACGAGCTATTATTTTTGATAAAGAAGGAAAAGAAGTCAGCTCTTCGCAAAAAGAATTCAACCAATATTTTCCAAAACCTGGTTGGGTAGAACACAATGCTAATGAGATTTGGAACTCTGTTCAATCGGTTATTGCCGGTGCTTTGATTGAAGGTGGTATCCGCCCGACTCAAATCGAAGGAATCGGGATCACGAACCAACGTGAAACAACTGTTGTCTGGGAAAAAGATACTGGACATCCCATCTACAATGCCATCGTGTGGCAATCAAAACAAACGAGTGACATCGCTGATGAATTAAAAGAACAAGGTCATTCAGAAATGATCCAAAAGAAAACGGGTCTATTGATCGATTCTTACTTCTCAGCAACCAAAGTAAAATGGATTTTAGATAAAATCGATGGTGCACGGGAACGAGCTAAAAAAGGGAAACTATTATTTGGAACAATCGATACTTGGTTAGTTTGGAAATTAACTGGCGGAAAAGTTCATGTGACTGATTATAGTAATGCAAGCCGAACAATGTTGTTCAATATCTATGATTTAGAATGGGATCAAGAAATTTTGGACTTATTAGATGTTCCCAAAGAAATGTTGCCAGAAGTAAAATCAAATTCAGAAATTTATGGTCACACCGAAGATTATCATTTTTATGGTAACCAAGTACCAATCGCTGGTATGGCCGGAGACCAACAAGCTGCGCTGGTTGGCCAATTAGCCTTTGAAAAAGGAACCGTTAAGAATACGTATGGTACAGGTGCCTTTATTGTTATGAATACTGGGGATAAACCAATTCTTTCTGAAAACGGATTATTGACGACGATTGGTTATGGCATCGATGGAAAAGTTACTTACGCACTTGAAGGAAGTATTTTCGTAGCTGGTTCTGCGATCCAATGGTTGCGTGACGGATTGAGACTATTCCAACAAGCACCCCAATCAGAAGACTATGCAAAACGTGTCGATAGCAGTGAAAATGTTTATGTTGTACCGGCATTTACTGGGTTAGGTGCACCGTACTGGGATCAACAAGCTCGAGGAGCAATCTTTGGTTTAACTAGAGGAACAACGAAAGAACATTTCATTCGTGCAACGCTAGAATCATTGGCATATCAAACAGCGGATGTAGTTAAAACAATGGTAAAAGATTCAAATACGGAAATTAAACTATTGAGAGTTGATGGCGGTGCTTCGAAAAACGATCTATTGATGCAATTCCAAGCTGATATTTTACAAACGCCAGTTGAACGTGCGCCATATTTAGAAACAACTGCCTTAGGTGTTGCTTACTTAGCCGGATTAGCGGTGGGATTCTGGAAAGATATTGAAGAAATCAAAAAATTCGCTTCAGATGGTCAACACTTCGAACCTGAAATGGATGAAGAAATGACAGACGATTTATATGAAGGCTGGCAAGAAGCAGTTAAAGCAACAATGCAATATAAACATAAACCAATCGATAAAGACGATTCAAAAAAATAATCGATCATAATGGATGATTTTCGCTGAAAAAATCATTGTGATGGAAAGAAACCGGAGGAAAGCTCTATGGATACGAGTATGACAACTCAAGTAATTGGAGAAATTATCGGTACGATGGTCTTAGTATTATTAGGTGATGGTGTTGTTGCCGGAGTAAGCTTAAGAAAAAGTAAAGCTGAGGGAGCAGGTTGGATCGCGATTACCTTAGGCTGGGGTGCAGCAGTAACAATTGGTGCATATGCCGCAGGTTATATGTCGTTTGCTCACTTGAATCCAGCAGTAACGATCGGGATGGCAATTGCCGGAAAAATCGGCTGGGATATGGTCGTACCTTATATTTTAGGCCAAATGATTGGTGCGATTATTGGTGCGGTATTAGTGTTTATTCATTACTATCCACATTGGAAAGAAACAAAAGACCAAGCAGCTATTTTAGGTGTTTTCTCAACTGGGCCAGCGATTCGTAGTCTAGGTGCCAATTTAATTAGTGAAATCATCGGAACCTTTATGCTCGTTTTTGCTTTATTGACATTCGGTATGAGTAAATTTGGTGATGGACTAAATCCGATTGCCGTAGGTATTTTGATTTTAGTTATTGGTTTATCTTTAGGTGGAACAACAGGATATGCGATTAACCCTGCGCGAGACCTTGGGCCACGAATTGCTCATGCATTCTTACCCATTCCTAACAAAGGTGATTCTGACTGGGGTTACTCATGGGTACCCGTTGTCGGCCCGATCATTGGCGGAATTTTAGCAGCATTATTATTTATGGCATTACCAATTTAATGATTAAAAGGGTGATAGTTTACTATCGCCCTTTAAGACTTTCTACAAGGGAGGAAATACGATGAAAAAAATTATTAATGATCCAAAAAATGTAGTTGAAGAAATGGTCAGTGGCCTTGTCAATGCTTACCCTCAATATGTGAAACAACTTCCGGAAACATTGGTAGTTGCTCGTAACGATGATTACGATCAAGTAGCATTAGTCAGCGGTGGTGGAAGTGGTCACGAACCTTCACATGCAGGCTTTGTCGGAGATGGTATGTTGAGTGCGGCGGTCTGTGGACAAGTATTTACCTCACCAACACCGGATCAAATCTATGAAGCAATCAAAGCAACTGACAAAGGAAAAGGGACATTACTGATTATTAAAAATTATTCTGGCGACGTAATGAACTTTGACATGGCCAAAGATATGGCTGATATGGATGATATCAAAGTTGAAACAGTCTTAGTAGATGATGATATCGCGGTCGAAGATAGTACTTACACTCAAGGTCGTCGAGGGGTTGCAGGAACTGTTTTAGTCCACAAAATTTTAGGAGGATTAGCTCGCGAAGGAAAATCAGTTACTGAGTTGGCTGAATACGGTAAGGATCTTGTTCAAGATATCAAAACAGTTGGGATTGCTTTATCAGGAGCGACTGTTCCAGAAGTAGGAAAACCAGGATTTACGTTAGCTGATGATGAAATGGAATTTGGTGTTGGAATTCATGGAGAACCAGGATATCGTCGTGAGAAAATCAAACCATCAAAAGAAATTGCTGAAGAAATCATTGGAAAATTGAAAGCTGAATTTAAGTGGCAAAAAGGTGATAAATTTGGTTTATTAGTCAATGGTATGGGTGGTACCCCACTGATGGAATTATTTATTTACTTTAATGATGCCAAAAAACTTTTGGAAGCAGATGGGATTGAATTGGCTTTTACAAAAGTAGGTGATTATATGACCTCTCTTGAAATGGCAGGAGCTTCGATCACTATGGTTAAATTAGATGACGAACGTACACGATTACTAAATGAACCGGTGCATACAATTGCTTGGTAAAACAAATTAAATGGGTTAAAGGGGAGAAGCTTATGTTCACACCAGAAAATTTACGTAAAACGCTAGAAATATTCAACGATAAAATTCAAGCTAAAAAAGATTATTTAAGTGAGTTAGATACACCGATTGGTGATGGAGATCATGGTAACAATATGGCAAGAGGAATGGATGCTGTAATGGCAGCTGACTTATCCGGTGACTTGCCAGCAATTTTTAAAGCAACAGCGATGGCTTTGATCAATAAGGTCGGTGGAGCTTCTGGTCCTTTGTATGGCACAGCAATGATGGAAATGATGAAAGCAAGTAAGGACTCGAACGATCCTGAAACATTGCTTAAAGCAGCGATTGTTGGAATTGAAAAACGAGGGAATTCTCAACCGGGAGAAAAAACAATGTTGGATCTTTGGGTACCAGCAGTTGATAATTTAAATAACGGTACTTTAAACACAGCAACTTTAGAGATTTTAGTTGAGCAAACGAAGAATATTAAAGCAACGAAAGGTCGTGCCTCTTACGTAGGTGAACGTTCAATCGGTCATATCGATCCAGGTGCGATGTCTTCAGCTTATTTCTTTGAATCATTGATAGAGGCGGGTGTTTTTAATGAGTAGAGGTGTCGTTTTAGTATCACATATAAAAGAAATTCCAGAAGGATTGAAACGTTTAATCGGTGAAGTTGCTAAGGATGTACCTGTAACAACAGCGGGTGGTTTAGAAGATGGCGGTATTGGAACGTCAATGGAACGTATTTCTAAAGCAATCGAAGAAAATTCAGCAGATGAGATCTTAGCTTTTTATGATTTAGGAAGCGCCAAAATGAATTTAGAGATGGCGATTGAGATGACAGACAAAAAAGTTACTTTATTTGATACAGCATTTGTTGAAAGTGCATATACAGCTTGCGCGTTATTAGCAGCAGATGCCGAAGAGTCAGAAATCGAAAAACAATTAGCTGAGCTCAAAATAAAATAATAGTGTTGAATGAAAGACACTTTAAAAATAGAGTATAAACCAGTAATTGGTGAATTAGAAAATTAGGATAATAAAAAAACGGTTTGAGTATGATACTCAAACCTTTTTTTTTATTAGCTAAGTAAAGGTAAAATCAAATTAGCCCAGATCCAGCTACAAGGCATGATCAAAATCATTGCCGGTATCATATCGGCGGTTGGGAACATTTTTACTTTGATCATTCTGAAACCAGTTGCTAACATCAAAATACCACCAGCAGCTTTAAAATCTAAAATCATATCTGGTGTAGTTAGTGGGAAAATGAATTTTGCTAATAAGAACAAAATGTAAAAGATAATAAATTGTGGAATCGCAATAATTGAAACAACATAACCTAAATTTGTAGCAAAAATAAGAGCAGTGAAGAAATCCAAGATTGATTTAGCAATCAAAACAGAACTGTCACCAGTCATACCTGAGTCCAAGCTACCATAAATCCCAGTACCGCTAGCACAAAATAGCACGATTACAGTGACTAATGTAGCAACAAATTCATCGTGTGTCATCCCTAAATTTTCATTTGGAAAAATCTTTGAGATCGGACGTTGCATGACCATTGCTCCACGATTCACTAAATCTCCTAGATGGAAGAAAAGACCTAAAGCAGTTCCGATAACGACCGCAAAAATGACTGCGGGCATATACTTCATCGGTGCGACTGCGTATATCCCCATTGCCATCGAACAAGCCCCAAAAATCATATTGATTTCAGTTTTGAACTTTTCTGATAAATATTTTCCGAAAAATCCTCCAATAATTCCGCCTAATAACACGGATCCAGCATTGATAATAACTCCAGTTGGCATAAAATAAATCCCCTTTCTACGATTGCGATGTTATTGTAGCATCGATTTTTATTCGCACCAATTCCATTTTTGTGCTAGATTATTCTTAATTAGAATAGTTAGGAGCATCAGTATGGATATTCATAAATTGGAAGTTTTTATCGATCTCTCAGAAACCTTAAATTATACTGAAACAGCTGAGCGTCAGTTCACAAGTCAAGGAAATGTTTCGAAGCAAATAATTTCCTTAGAAAAAGAGTTGGATACTAAACTGTTTACCCGATCACACAAGAAAATAGAATTAACTGAAGCTGGAAGATTGTCTTTGACTTATGTTCAGACTATTGTCGATCAATACCATCAAATGAAAAATAAATTAGTTGATTTGAGAACAGGCTCAGAAACGATTTTGCATATCTCAACGATTCCGACTTTGATCAAGTATGAAGGATTTACTACAATCATGTCTTTCTTAAATAAGCATCCAGAAACAACTTTGCAATTACGAGAAGCAGAGACGGATGCACTAGTAGCAGTGCTCGAGCATGGAGAAAATCGGTTAGTTTTTTCACGTTTTTTTGAGTGGAATCATCCCGATACGGAGGTGCTAATAACAGAAGAGGACGAATTTGTGGCAGTATTTACTAAAGATCATCCGCTAGCAAAAAAATCCGAGCTTTCATTAAAGGAATTGGAACATGAACGCTTCTTACTATTAAGAGAGACGAGTCAATTAAAACAACCAGTGATTGATTTATGCCATCAAGCAGGTTTTGATCCGAGCATCGCAAATGTCAGCTCGCGGATCGATTTATTGATCCAAATGGCGAAAGAAAATTTAGGGATTGCTATTTTAATGAGTAAAACGTTCAAATTAAATCCAGAAGATCATTTAGTCGCGTTGCCGATTACACCAAATGTCAAAAGCAAGTTAGCCTTTATCAAACGCAAAAATGATACCTCGATGATCGTAAATGAATTTTGGGATTATTTGAAAGAACAGCAATAGTATTCCAGTTTGGAATTTAATTTACCCAATTACGAATTGTTTTCTCCAACGATACGACTAGAATAGAGACTGTAATCAACAAAGGAGGTTCAATTATGTCAAATCAACCATATGATTTACGTAAAGTAATTGAGGAATTAAAAGAATTGCCTGGTCAATACCATGAAACAGATGTAGAAATTGATCCAGAAGCAGATTTATCTGGTGTATATCGTTATATCGGTGCCGGTGGTACTGTAAAACGTCCGACTCAAGAAGGTCCAGCAATGACTTTCAATAATGTAAAAGGGTTCCCTGGAACTCGTGTCAATATCGGAACAATGGCTAGCCGTCGTCGTGTAGGCGAAATTTTACATCATGACTATAAGACATTAGGCCGCTACTTAAAAGATGCTGTCGAAAATCCAGTTATGCCTGAAAAAGTTTCTAAAGCAGATGCTCCTGCTCAAGAAGTAGTTCATTTAGCAACTGATGAAGGTTTTGATATTCGTAAAATTATTCCAGCTCCTAAAAACACTCCAGAAGATGCTGGTCCATATATCACTCTAGGTGTTGTTTTAGGATCAGATCCAGAAAAAACAATGAGTGACGTAACAATTCACCGGATGGTTTTAGAAGATGAAGATACAATTGGTATCTATATCATGCCTGGTGGACGTCACATCGGACATTTCCACAAACAATATGAAGCATTAAACAAACCAATGCCAATTACAATCAACATTGGTTTAGATCCTGCAATTGCGATCGGTACTACATTTGAACCACCAACCACACCACTTGGTTACAACGAATTGTGGACTGCTGGTGCATTACGTAAAGAACCAGTTCAAATCGTGGACGGTGTTGCAGTAGATGAAGTCGGCATCGCTCGTGCTGAATTCATTATTGAAGCAGAACTTATGCCTCATCAAACAATGCAAGAAGATATCAACACAAATACTGGTAAAGCAATGCCTGAATTCCCTGGCTATACTGGTGATGCTAACCCAGCTGTGAATGTGATAAAAGTTAAAGCTGTGACACATCGTAAAAATCCAATTATGCAAACAACAATTGGACCTTCTGAAGAACACGTATCAATGGCGGGTATCCCAACAGAAGCCAGCATCTTATCATTAGTTGACAAAGCTATCCCAGGAAATGTATTGAATGTATACAATCCTCCAGCAGGTGGCGGTAAATTAATGTCAATCATGCAAATCAAGAAAAATGGGCCTTCCGATGAAGGAATCCAACGTCAAGCAGCTATCTTAGCTTTATCTGCATTCAAAGAATTGAAAACAGTTATTTTAGTTGATGAAGATGTTGATATTTTTGATATGAATGACGTAATGTGGACATTGAACACACGCTTCCAAGGAACAAAAGATATTATGGTACTTCCTGGTATGCGTAATCATCCATTAGATCCTTCTGAATTGCCTGAATACGATCCAGCAAACATTCGTTTCCGCGGAATGAGTTCTAAAACAATTCTAGATGGAACATATCCATATGACATGAAAGAACATTTTATTCGTGCACAATTTAAAGAAGTTCCTGATTGGGAAAAATATTTGAAGTAGGTGGAAAAATTGACCAATAAAAAACGGATCGTGATCGGAATCAGTGGAGCTTCTGGAACAGTTTATGCTATTGATTTATTAAAAAAATTAAAGACCATCCCGGAAGTTGAAACACATGTCATCGTTAGTCAGTGGGCCAAAGAAAACTTGAAGCTTGAAACGGATTTAACAATGAAAGATTTATCAGCGTTGATCGATGTTGAATATAGCAACAAAGACTTAGGTGCGGCGGTAGCTAGCGGATCATTTTTGACTGAAGGAATGATCATTGTGCCGGCCAGCATGAAAACAGTCGCTGGTATCTCGATTGGTTTTGGTGAAAGTTTGATTTCTCGTGCAGCAGATGTCACAATGAAAGAACAACGAAAATTAGTGATCGTCCCACGAGAAACACCGCTGAATGCGATCCACTTAGAAAATCTGACAAAATTGGCACGTCTAGGTGTGCAAATTATTCCACCGATTCCAGCATTTTACAATCACCCAGAGACGATCGATGATTTGTTGCATCACCAAACAATGAAATTATTGGATGCTTTAGGGATTGAAAATGAAGGACGCAGGTGGAAGGATGGAAAGTAAACTCTTTTCGATCCGACAAGCAGGTTTTACGATCTCGATCGCACTTCAAATTATTGGTCAAGATGTTTTAGCCACTATCACTGGTGGAGATACGCCACACATCGGGACAGTTACGACCTATACTATAGAAGAAAAAAAAGTCACTCGCTTTCTGAGTCACGATGGACGCTTCCATAAAGATGATGTTTTAGCAGATATTTTTGTCAAAGCTGTAGCTAAAACTATTCCTCATTATTTAGTCGTAACGTCTGGAGTCCATGTTGATCATATTTCAAAAGCACAGATTGCATCCTCTTTTCCAATGGTTGAATCATTGAGCCGAGAAATTGTTCAATGGTTAGAAACAGTCAATTGGGGCGAAGAAGCAGTTTATTATCAAAACGGTGAGAAACCGCAATAAATAAAGAAGCTGGGGCAAAAGTAATTTTACTTTTGCCCCAGCTTCTTATTCTGAATAAACGATCGATTAGTTATTCTAATTGCTAAAAAATAGATGAGGAACGTTTTTTTTGAAGAAAGCACATACATTTTATATAAAGAAACTACACCATATGTTGTATGCATTTTCTCTATACCATTAAAAAAGCACAAAATCTAGTCTTTACTTTACAAAAATTTAGACGTACTATTATCAAGGATCTAACAGGTATTTTTAAATTTAATAAGAAAGGATAGATGAAACAATGTTACTGATAGCTGGAACAATCGGTGCTGGTAAAAGCAGCCTGACAGATATGTTGTCACAAGAAATGAACTCAAGGCCTTTTTATGAAAATGTCGATGACAATGAAGTCTTGCCGTTGTTTTACTCGAATCCAGAAAAATATACATTTCTGTTACAGATATTTTTTTTAAACAAGCGTTTTTTAGCAATGAAAGATGCACTGCAACAAGCCAATAATGTTTTAGATCGAACGATTTATGAGGATAGCTTGCTGTTTCATTTAAATGCTGATCTTGGAAGAGTCACTCAAGATGAAGTTATCCAGTATGATCATTTGCTGGATACGATGTTAAAGGAATTAGACAAAGTAGCGCCTAAAAAGCGACCGGATCTATTGATCCATATCAATGTCTCATTCGAAGTGATGTTGGAACGAATTGAAAAACGTGGACGTGATTATGAACAAGTCTCAACCAATCCAGAATTATATGAGTACTATCGATTAGTCAATCAACGTTATCAAGACTGGTATGACCATTTTGATTTATGTCCTAAAATTCAGATCGATGGCGATCGGTATGACTTTGTGGCAGATCCCAAAGCTGCTGAAATCGTTATTGCTGAGATCAAAGAAAAAATGGTCCAAATGAATCGATCTGAAAGTAAAGTCTCAAAGTATTATTCTTCAAATAATCTTGAAAAAGGCATTTTTTAATTTTTTTTAATCAATAAAGAACGACTGTTTTGTAGAAGGAGCCAATCATGTTAAACTATTTCAAATTTTTATTCCATCAATTAAAAGGATGGCCGCAACAAAATTATTACTTATTCTTTTTCAGTTTAGGTTGTCAAATCATGACACTTGTCAATCAACCGATCACATTTTTAACAGTCGTAACATTTATCGGAACTACTTTAGGCGTGCTATGTATTTTGTCCATTAACGCAGCTAAATCAGTTAATGGTGTTTTGGGTATCATTTCAGCCATTTGTTTTATTTATGTCGGCTTTTCAGCTAAAAACTATTTGAGTATCGGCGAACAAATTGCTTATATGATCACGCTAGATATTCCAGTGTTATTGAGTAAAGAATGGAATCATAACATGGCTGCCAAGATCCGTAAATTTACCGGAAAAGTCTGGGTGATCGCGATTGTCAGCACGATCATCGTTTACTTTGTTTCTGGCACCTTGATCCAGCGCTTTACCGATGATCCAAGACCTTGGATCGATGCAATCGCGTTTTCAATTAGTTTGACGGCTGGAGTAATCAGCTTCTTACGTTACAATAATCAATACTATTGGTGGTTAGCTTCGGGTTTAGCTCAAATGGTATTATGGTATATTTCGTTTAGACATGGTTCAGCTAGTTTGGCGATGTTTGTAAATAGCTCTGTGTATTTGATCAACGATGTGTTGGCGTTCACCGTCTCTCCTTGGTACAATAAAAAGGAACGAGCACGTATGCAAGCGATGGAAGAAGAATATTATCATTTAAGTCATTGATTTTTCAATGGCTTTTTTTTATTTAAAATCGACTTATTTTAACTCTGTGAAGGAGACCGCAAGCATTTTAGTAACGAAAATAAATGAAACATGTTACGTTTATTTTATCAAGTGATAAGTAGGAGGGGAAAGTATGTTTTTAGCAATCAATGAGATCCGACATTCTAAATTGCGTTACACGTTAGTGATGGGCGTAATGTTTTTGATCGCATATCTGGTATTTTTTTTGACGGGTTTAGCATATGGGTTAGCGCAAGATAATCGAACTGCAGTGGATAAATGGAATGCCGATACGATTCTTTTAGCAGAGGAAGCAAATGATAATTTGAATATGTCGATGATTCCGTTGGAAACGTTTGATGAAGTGAAAGCAGATCAGAAAGCTTATCTGGCCCAAACAGCGGGTATTATCAAAGGGGACAATGGAGAAAAAATCGATGTTAGCTTTTTTGGAATCGATAAAGATCAATTTTTAGCGCCTAAAATTACTAGTGGTAAAATGTTTGATTCAGATCAGGAAGCTGTTGCAGATCTTTCATTGAAAGAACAGTACAATTTGAAACTAGGAGAAACGATCAAAATGGCTGGCAATGATAAAACCTTAAAAATTGTTGGCTTTACCGACAATGCCAAGTTTAATGTAGCACCAGTTTTATACACTACTCTGGGAGCCTATCAAGAAATTCGTTTTGAAACGAAAGGAACGAGTCAAAACACACGAATCAATGCAGTTGTAACAAAAGGAACGGTTGATTCAGTGCCAAAAGATTTAGAAAAAACAAGCATTAAAAACTTTATCAATGAATTACCGGGGTATAGTGCTCAAGTCTTGACTTTTGGCTTTATGATTGGCTTTTTAATCGTTATTGCAGCGATCGTAATCGGGATTTTTATCTATGTCTTAACGATGCAAAAATCAGAAATTTTTGGGGTGATGAAAGCACAAGGGATTTCGAGCCGCTATATTGCTATTTCAGTCATCGCCCAAACCTTTTTATTAGCAACTGTTGGTGTAGTGATTGGATTAGTAGCTACAGTAGGGACAGCATTGGTACTACCAGATGCAGTACCTTTCCAAGTTAATAGTTTATTCTTTATCGCCATCAGTTTACTGATGATCATAGTCGCATTGATCGGAGCCTTTTTCTCAGTTCGAACAATTGTTAAAATCGATCCTTTAAAGGCGATCGGGTAAGAATTCGGATCTACGATTATCAGTAATAAGAAATGAATAGGAGGATCAAGATGAGTGCAATTGAATTTAAACAAGTAAAAAAAGATTTTAAAGATGGCGATACAACGATCGAAGCACTAAAAGAAACCAATTTTTCGGTGGAAAAAGGAGAATTTGTAGCAATTATTGGTCCATCTGGATCTGGTAAAAGTACTTTTTTGACGATTGCAGGTGGTCTCCAAGCACCATCTTCAGGAGAAGTTCGGATCAACGATGAAGCTTTTAGTGGAAAGAAAGAAAAAGAGCGAGCAAAACTACGCTTTAAAGAGATTGGGTTCATTCTTCAAGCATCAAATTTAGTACCTTTTCTGACAGTAAAAAAACAATTAAAATTGGTCGATAAAGTCAGCAAACAGGAAAATACTGAAAAAGCGGATGAACTTTTTAAACAATTGGAGATCGATCGATTAGAAAATAAATATCCTGAGGAACTTTCTGGGGGCGAACGTCAGCGTGTAGCGATTGCGCGAGCTTTATATCATGATCCAACGATCATTTTAGCTGATGAACCAACGGCTAGCTTGGATTCTGAAAAAGCGTATGAAGTGGTCAAAATTTTAGCAAAAGAAACCAAAGAAAAAAATAAAGCCACGATCATGGTAACGCACGATACTCGTTTAGTGAAATATTGCGACCGAGTCTTAGAAATGAGAGATGGACGATTGACAGAAAAAGAAATCAAGCATGAAGAACAAGCGGCAACTGTCGTATAATAAAGGTATCAAAGAGAATGAGGCGATGCCATGTATGAAGAAATCTTAGATGTTGCGGAAGAATTATTTATGAAGCAAGGCTATAATGATACGTCTACACGACAAATCGCAAATATTTTAGGAATCACCCAGCCAAATATCTATTATCATTTTAAAAATAAAGAAACTATTTATTATCAAGTGATGCAACGTTTATCACATGAAGTTCGCAAAAATTTGATTGAGATCGGGATTAGTGAGGATTCTTTTGAAGAAAAAATAGTAGCGATGGCTTTTTATCTACAAGCAAGGCATCCATTCAGTTTATTTATGATGATGCATGATATTCAGCACATTTTACAACCTGAAACATCAAAAAAATTATTTGTTTTATGGGAACATTCTTATAAACAACCATTTATTGATTTGTTTCAACAATCATCAAAATTGCGTTCGACAGTAGAAGCAGATTTTGCAGTCCGTCAACTATTTATTTTGATTTCTGCTTATCTGGATTCACCTATAGAAAATCGCAAAGAAAATCTCCAAGCAGCGATTCAATTATTTTTTTACGGAATTCTCAAATAGAGAGTTACAATACCGCTTTGAAACTTTAGTATTAAAATAATCAGAAATAAACCGACTAAAAAAATCCAGTCGGTTTTTTTGTTTCTTCATCCTAATCAAAGCAAAAAATTTCAATTTATATCTAAGCGTATAGTCATTTTTATAATAAAAAAATGCAAATAGCCCACTTGAAATCGAGGTTACTTAAAATTACCTAATAAACTATCGATTGAGAGATAAACATGAATAAAAACTTTTTTCATCGCTAACGCTTCATTGCTATTACAAAAAGTTTTTGCATAATTTTACTGCTCCTTTTTGTTCAATAGTATGAGGTGAATGTAATAGTAGGAAAATTTTTCATTAGACGATCTGTTGACCACGAACAAATTTAGCAGCTACATTTTGGTTATCACCGAGATAAATACAGCGAGTCAATCTTTCAAGTAAAGTTAATTCCGGACGTTGAGGTAAGATATTCTCATCAGAACCTAAAACAACTGCATCAAATTCATATCCTTCTGCAAAACTACCGACTTTACCAAAGAAAGAACCACCACCAATCGTACCTAAATAGAACGCTTCTTCTATTGTTAAAGGCTTGTCGTTTTGATCGATATAGCGCCAGTAAAGTTTAGAAACTTGAATAGCATCTGCCATTGCTCGCAAGATTGAGGTATGAGTTCCACCAGCGATATCACTTCCCAACGCAATATTGAGACCGTTGTTCATAAATTTTCTAATGGGTGCTATCCCTGAAGATAAGTGAGTATTAGAAGAAGGGCAATGAGCGACAAAGACATTCCTATCTTTCATTAAGGCAATTTCTTCTTCTGACGACCAAACGCAATGAGCCATGATGGTTTGAATATCATCGCCAAATAAACCTAATCGGTCATAGGCATCCCCATAAAACTTAGACTCAGGAGCCAATTCTTTAACCCAAGCGACTTCATTAAGATTTTCAGAAAGATGACTTTGAACGGGTAATTTGTATTTACGCGCTAGTTTACCAAGGCGCTTAGTTAATTGATCTGTGCAACAAGGAATAAAACGAGGAGTAATAATCGGCATCGTTCGCTGATATTTTCCCTGAATACTTTCTAGCCATTCAACTGTTTTAAGAATAGAATTTTCAGCATTTTCTTCTTCTAGCGTTTCAAAGCCATTACGATCCATATTCACTTTTCCTACTAAGGTCACATGTCCTGAAGCCTCCAACTGATTCATTAAAGTAATTGTTGCTGGAACATGAAGCGTGCCAAAAATAATGGCTCGTGTATTCGGTGTGGTTACAAGTTCTTTAACAAATTGCTGATAAGCCCGATTAGCATATTCAACATCTGCGTATTTGCTTTCAGTAGGGAAGGTGTGGGTGTTCAACCAATCTAATAATTCTAGATCCATTCCTAAAGTTCTAAATTCGAACTGGGGAGCATGAACATGGGCATCTGTTAAGCCTGGAATAATCAAATGATCGCCGAAGTCTTTGATCGTTAAATTCTGATAGTTTGAAGGTAATTTTTCAAATACGCCCCTGGATTTACCATCAACGCAGACAATGTATCCATTCTCGATAGTTTTTATTTCAGTAGGTGAAACACTATAACAAATTTGACCTTTTAGCACAAAATTTTCCACATTAACACTCCTAATTCAATAATTTTATTGATTCAGTTCATATAGTTATATTTTTTTAATTGAAAAATAATTTGCTAGCTTTTTAACTACCAAACAATAGATAACATAAAAATACTTATTATTATAATAAGTATATTAACATTTTTAACAAAGTGTCAATTAATTAACATTTATATTATTTTATACAATTAAATACTGATTATTGAAATCTAATTTTAATTACTATTTTAGTAGTAAGAACAATTAAATGAGATTAAAAAAACGTATCAAAAGGGTAATGATTTCCCATTTTGATACGTTTTTCGTTTTTTATTGCTTTCAATACAACTTGAAAAAGAAAAAAGTCTAACTTTTATGATTTTAAAAGTTAGACTTTCCTTTTTAGGCTAAGACAGATGCAATCATGTCTGGTAATTCTTTTTTCATTACTCGTTTAGTTGCTAAAGCATCCATGTAAGTGATGGTTTGATCTGCAGCGACAGTCGCTAATAATTGGCGATCTTTCTTAGGCGGATTGTAAAAGACTTCGATTGTTTGATCAGCATCTGACCATTCAGCAGAATAGTTAGCTTTAGATTTTAATGCTTGATTCAACGCTTCCGCTTGTTCAGCTGAAACGCCAGAAACAGTTGGTTCTTTTACAACATCAGCTAAGATGTCTTGAGCTAATTCAGCTGCTTGATCTGTTTCTGTTGCAGAAACAGCAGTTGAATCTTTGAAACTTTCAGACCATAGATTGTATAGGCTGTTTGTTAGTTGATTTAGGATTTCTGTTTCAGGTTTTTGTAAATAGTTATCAACTAGATTTTTAAATGAATGATCATCTTCAGCACTTACGATTTGACGAGCTTGGCCTTCTGGAGTTGTTTCATCCAAATGAATGCGATAAGTTTCAACTTTATCAAAATAAATTTTAACATCGCTGTGGATGTGGTTCGCTAAAGTTTCTTCAACTTGTGCGAATGCTTTGCTGATTTGTTTGTTACGAGTTTTGATAGATTTCTTGATACTTTTTAAATTCACGAGAATAATTCAGTCGCTTTCTTTATAGAGTTTCTTTCCGTTTGTATTATAGCATATTTCCCGCAAAGTGCAGTAAAAATACGCAAAAAAGGCGGAGAGAAGCATCTCTTCGCCTTTTTCTAACGTAAATCGTCTAAAAATTCTGTTTTTCCAGGATCAACTTCATCTTTTGTTTTGATAATTTTAGCTGGAGCACCGGCTACTACGGCACCGGCAGGGACGTCTTTAGTCACGATTGCACCGGCTGCAACCACCGCATCTTTTCCAATATGAACACCTTCTAAAACCACGGCATTGGCGCCAATCAAAACATTATCTTCCACGATAACTGGTGAAGCACTAGGTGGCTCTAAAACACCAGCTAACACAGAACCAGCACCGATATGCGCACGTTTTCCAACTGTTGCTCGAGCACCCAGAATCGCACCCATATCGATCATTGTTTCTTCACCGATCGAAGCACCGATGTTAATAACTGCGCCCATCATGATCACTGCTTTGTCACCAATCGAAACGCGGTCACGAATCATTGCGCCGGGTTCAATACGTGCATTGATATTTGTGATATCCAGCATTGGAATCGCAGAGTTACGACGGTCGTTTTCTAAATGAACAGCGTTGATTTTTGCTGCTTGTTCGTTTAATAATTCATTGACCGCTTGGCTTTCACCAATTAGGATCCAAGAATCACCTTGACCAAAAAATTGAATATTCTCTTTTTTAACATCGCTCAGATCACCTTGCACATAGGCTTTGACTGGCGTTGTTTTTTCAGCATCTTTAATATATTTTGCAATCTCATATGGATCTGTTAACGTCATAAAATTTCTCCTATCTTAATAGCATAGCGAATTGCTATATTTATTTAAAAATGGCTATGGGTTTTATTTCTCGTTGATTAGTTTTTCCATATCGAATAAACCAATTGTTTTTTGGCTGACATACTTTGCCGCTTTGACAGCACCGCTAGCAAAAATATCACGGGACAATGCCAAATGATTTAATTCAATCACTTCATCTGGACCAGCATAAATCACGGTATGCTCTCCAGGAATCGTGCCGCCACGAACTGCGTGGATCCCTAATTCAGAGAGAGGATTTTCTAAGTCGTTGCCATGGCGCCCATAGATGTAGGTTTTTGGTTCTTCCACTGCGTCATTGACAGCATCCGCTAATAAAAGAGCCGTTCCACTGGGAGCATCTTTCTTTTGATTATGATGTTTTTCTACAATTTCGATATTGAATTCATCCTCTAATAACGGTGTGATTTCACGAATCGCTTTAGCTAAGAGATTGATTCCAATCGACATATTAGCTGAAAAGAAGACCGCTGTTTCTTTGCTGGCAGAAATTAATTGTGTCTTTACTTCATCAGTTAAACCAGTTGTTGCAATCACGACCGGTAATTTATGATCGACACAATACGTTAAAACGTCTGGGACTGCGCTGTAATGAGAAAAATCAATCACGACATCTGCGGATTCACGACAGTCAGCAATGGCTTGATAAGTAGGAAAGTCTGCTTCAAAAGCTTCACGATCAATCCCAGCAACAACTTGCATTTCGGTTTGTTGAGCAATTAACGTTTGCAATACTTTGCCCATTCGTCCGTTTGCACCACTTAAAATCACGTTTAACATATTAGACCTCCAACCCGTAAGCTGACATTTCTTTTTTCAAGCGTTCCACTGTTTCAGCTTTGGCAGGCGAAAGCGGCAATCTAAAATGAACATCAAATTTTCCAAGTAAGCTGACCGCTGTTTTGACTGGAATTGGATTGACTTCACAGAAAAGTATGTGAATCAATTGAATTTGCGCTAATTGAAGTTTTTTCGCTTTAATAAAATCACCTGTTAAAGCTGCCGCCGTTAATTCATGTGTTTGTTTTGGTGCAATATTAGCAACCGTTGAAATGGTTCCACGACCACCTAAAGCCATAATCGGTAATACTTGATCATCATTACCAGAATAAATGGCAAAATCAGCAGGCATTAGCTGGGCGATTGCAGCAATTTGCGAGATATCACCACTAGCTTCTTTGATACCGACGATATTTGGAATTTCAGCCAATCGTTTGACCATTTGTGGGGTAATATTCATATTTGTCCGTGAAGCGACGGAATATAAAATAATCGGCACTTCGACACTATTAGCAATTGCTTGATAGTGTAAAAATAATCCTTCGTCAGAAGCTTTATTATAATAAGGGGTGACAACTAATAGTGCATCTGCACCAACGCGTTGTGCGCCGGTGGATAATTTAATCGCATGGCGAGTATCGTTAACCCCGGTTCCTGCAATAACAGGAATACGACCTGCGACTTTTTTGACCACTGCTTCAATTACAGAGATGTGTTCATCATTGGAAAGAGTGGAGGCTTCACCAGTCGTTCCACAAGCAATGATTGCATCGGTTCCTTCGCTGATTTGCCATTCAACTAATTCATCCAACTTCTTATAATCCACCGCACCATCTGCTTTCATAGGGGTAACTAAAGCGACACCAGATCCTTCGAATATACTCAAGGAAATCAACTCCTTCATTCATAATTATTTTAGAAAACGCTAAAAAGGTTTTTAATATTAGAATTATAGCGCAATTGTTAATGAAAGCCAACGTAAATCTCATGATATTTTCAATAAAAGGCCATAATAACTGAGCGGAGTACTCTTGAATTTAATTTTCAGAAAATTTCAAAAAATGATTGACAATCTAATAAAGCAGTTTTATATTGTGAGAAACATTTAATCAAAAAACATTTTATTTTTAATCTAAAAAATAAGGAGTCTCTATTATGAATCAAAAGCAACTAACAACTGTCGTCATTTTAATTATTAAAATCAGGACTTAGAACGAGTAGATTTTTTACATCGTTAAAGTCCTATTTGCTTTTGAAAATGGGATTCAGCAAGCATCCCATTTCTATAGTGGGATGCTTTTTTATGTTTTAAATTAAATGTAAGAAAAGGGGAATTCAAATGAGAACACTCGAAACATTGACAAAATTTGTATCAAAAAACTTTACGGTATTGGTAATTATTGTGGCTTTATTTTCATATTTTTTTCCATCTTTAGGATTGTCAATTGCACCACACACATCGATTTTATTGATGGTTGTTCTTTTCGGAATGGGATTAAGTTTGAATGTAGGAGATTTTAAACGAATCGGGAAGCATCCTGTTCCAGTTGTTTTAGGAACGGTAGCCCACTATATCATTATGCCGGGAATGGCATTTCTTTTAGTCCATCTTTTTCATTTGCAAGGAGCAGCGGCTGTAGGAGTAATATTAGTTGGGTCTTGTCCTTCAGGAACTTCTTCCAATGTGATGGCCTTTTTAGCGGGTGGTGATGTTGCCTTAGATGTTTCGATTGGATTATTATCGACCATTTTAGCACCGGTCATGATTCCATTATTAGTCTCAACCTTAGCCGGAAAATACGTCGAGGTCCCAGCTTTATCCATGTTCTTAAATACACTAAAAATCGTTTTGATCCCAGTGGTACTAGGTGTTTTAGTTCATACGCTATTTGGTAAAAAGGTCGAAAAAGTAAACCACGTAACACCTTTGATTTCTCAAGTAGCAATACTTGCGATTATCTGTGCGGTTTTCTCTGCAAATCATGCTCAGTTTACAAATAAAGCTAGTCTGTTAATTATCCCAGTGGTTATGCTGCATAATCTTTTTGGCTATTTGTTAGGCTTTGTATTTGCTAAGGCGACCCATTTAAACTTACGACAACAAAAAGCCATCACGTTTGAAGTTGGAATGCAAGACTCCGCCTTGGGTGCAACATTAGCTATGAAATTTTTTGTACCGCAAGCGGCGATTGCTTCGACTATTTTTTCAATCTGGCATAACATTTCAGGTTCAATCCTTTCTTCTTGGTGGAGAAATCATGATAAAAATAAATTAGTAAATAAAGCACCAGAAAGCTATTGATTTAATTATTTTTTCAGCTTGTTAACAAATAAAGCAAGAAATTAATGACCGCAACTCATTTCTGTACTATAATATGAGAAACTCTCAATTAGATTTTAATCTAAAGAGCACTATTCTCAGAATATATATAGGAAATGAGTGGAATACATGATCGATTCAGAAGTCAAAGAATTAGAAGGATTAGTTACGACGATGCGGCGTGAATTGCATCAAATCCCTGAACTTGGATTAAAAGAATATCAAACGGCTGCATATATACGTGAAAAACTGGTTTCATTTGGTATAACAGAAACATATGAAGTCTTGGGCACAGGAACGATTGCTGTATTACGTGGCAATAAACCTGGCAAGACGTTAGCTTTTAGAACCGATATCGATGCATTGCCGGTAGAAGAACAAACTGATTATGATTTTGCTTCAAAAACACCAGGAAAAATGCATGCATGCGGTCATGATGGTCATATGGCTACTGTATTAGGCTTTCTTGCGTATTTGCATCAGCATCCTGAAAAAATCCAAGGGACACTTGTTTTTGTTTTCCAACCAGCAGAAGAAGGGCCCGGAGGCGCTGAACTAATTATGAAGGAAGGTATTTTACAAAAACTAGGGGTTGAACAAATCGTGGGTCTTCATGTATTCCCAGATCTTCCTGCTGGAAAAATTTCTTGCCGTCCTGGAGCTATGATGGCTCGAAATGCTGAAGTAACGATCACGATAAAAGGTGTGAGCACTCATGGTGCACAACCGCAACTAGGTGAAGATGCGATCGTGGCGGCTGGCGGTGTCATCACTGGTTTAAATAGTATTTTAGCAAGAAATATCAGTCCGCTGGATAATGTCGTTTTAACCTTTGGAACGATCCATGGTGGAGAGGCGATGAATATCGTTGCAAAAGAAGTGGTTCTTCACGGAACTATGCGAGCTTTTGATGATCGCGTTTATGATGAAGTCGTCCGTCGCGTGGAATTATTAGCGGGAGAAATTGCTAAAGGTTATGGCTGTGAGGCGATCGTAGAGTTCAATCATATGTATCGAATTGTTGATAATGATCCTGCGATGGTTCGGGTGTTAGAAAAAGTGGCGTCCGATTATTATGTTGAAACGCCTCCTTATTTAATTGCTGAAGATTTTTCTTGGTATCAGCAAGAAATTCCAGGAATGTTTTTCTTCCTGGGTATCCGTGATGAAGAGAAAGGTTATACGTACCCGTTGCACAGCGGAAAAATGAAATTTGATGAAGTGAATTTATTACTTGGCGTTCAAACGTATATCAATTTGATTGCTGGTTTAAATGAAGCGTAGGAGGCTAAACATGGAATTTGAAACAAATAACGGACATTTAATTTGGGCTGGCTGTGACACAGTAGCACTGGCAAAAGAATTTGGCACACCGCTTTATGTATTTTCTCAAACACAAATTGAAGAAAAATGTCATGAGTTACAAAAGAATTTTGTTCAAAAATATAAGAATGCTCGTGTGGCATTCGCTAGTAAAGCTTTTTCAACATTAGCGATGTTAAAAATTGTTGAGCAGCAAGGCTTTTCTTTAGATGTTGTCTCTGATGGAGAATTATATACGGCGATCAAAGCCGATTTTCCAGCAGAACGAATCGAAATGAATGGAAATAATAAATCGATCGAAGAATTAGAGTTGGCGATCGATTATGGTGTGGGTCGAATCATCGTGGATAGTTTACAAGAAGTTGGCTTGATCGCGGCAATCGCAAAAGAAAAACAAAAGACCGTCGATATTTTATTCCGGATTACACCAGAAGTGAATGTAACGACACATTCGTTCATCTCTACTGGTCAAAAAGATTCAAAATTTGGGATTCCCATCGATGAATCCATTTTATTTCCACAAATCGAACAAGCAATCAAGACACCAGAAGTTCATTTTTTAGGGTTTCATTTTCACGTAGGTAGTCAATTATTTGATCATCAAGCCCATCTAGCGGCGGTAGATATTGCCTTAGATTTAGTAAAACTGGTTCAAGAACGTTTTGATTATACGATCAAAGAATTGAACTTTGGCGGTGGTTTTGGTGTCAAATATACAGATGTAGATCAACCTAAACCCTTTAATTATTTTACAGATCCAATGATGGATAAAGTGTTGGCTTTTTGTGAGCAAGAAAATTATCCGCAACCAGCGATCGTGATCGAGCCAGGTCGTAGTATTGTGGCTGAAGCGGGAATTAGTCTGCATACAATCGGCGCGATCAAAGAATTACCTGGATTAAGAAAATATGTCAGTATTGATGGTGGGATGACGGATAATATTCGTCCAGGTCTTTATGAAGCAGAATACACAGGTGTTTTGGCTAATAAAATCGATCAAGCAAATGAAGAAATCGTTACTATATCGGGAAAAGCTTGTGAAAGCACAGATATTTTAGTGAAAGATATCGCCTTACCAGCTATAGAACCAGGAGATATCTTTGCTACTTTTTCTACGGGTGCTTACGGCTATTCAATGGCCAGTAATTATAATAAATTAGCGATTCCGGCGGTTGTTTTAGCAAAAAATGGTAAAGCAGAAGTTATCGTGAAAAGGCAGACTTTAGATCAAATCATCCAAAATGAAGTGATTCCAGAATCTTTAAAATAAAAGTTAGTGAACGAGGTGGGAAAATGGAAATACCTTTTTATAAAATGCAAGGTGCAGGCAATGATTTTATCTTGATTGACAATCAGCCTTTAGGTTTTTCAAGTGAAGAATTGGCAAAATTTGCGTTACGTGTTTGTACACGCCGTGTTTCAGTCGGTGCTGATACATTGATCGTGATCGAAGCACCTCGTGGCGAAGGCGATTTTTATGCTCGTTTTTTCAATGCAGATGGATCAGAAGCTGAAATGTGCGGAAATGGCGCAAGATGTGTGGCTCGACTTGCCTATGAGCAAGGGCTAGCTGAGGAATATATGCTGATTGAAACCATTGCTGGAACGGTTCCAGCGGAACGACTTGATCAGCGAACGTATCGAGTACAATTAAACTCACCGACGATTTTTGAAGCAGATAAAAAAATTGAGCTCGATGGTCAGGAAGTAACTGTTGATTATGTTGAATTAGGTGATCCTGGAATTCCACATTTAGTTGTTGCCTTGCCCAATCTAGCACAAACTGAGCTTACGACTATTTTTGATTTTGCCCGTAAATTGAGAAATCACAGTGCTTTTGTCAAAGGAGCGAACGTCAATTTTTATGATATTTTAGCTGACCAAACAGTTATTGAACGGACGTACGAGCGTGGTGTTGAAGATTTCACTCTAGCTTGTGGGACAGGGACCGGTTCAACTGCCTACGCATTAACAAAAAAAGGATTGATCAATGAAAATCCAGTCAATGTCGAAGTGTTAGGTGGAAAACTGAAAGTGATGATCAAGGAAGAGGAGCTGTATCTGATCGGAGATACGAATCTAGTTGTTAAGGGAACCATTTTAGATGAAGATTTAACGACAAATTAAAACTAAAGAAACTGTAACGAGGGATTCTTCATTCGTTACAGTTTTTTTGTGTTATTGGAAATTAGCGTACTTGATTATTTAGTTTTAGAGAAATATGATAAATAGATAGTCAGTGCTAAAATAACATGATAAGAGGTGCAGCATGGAAACACGGCTTTTACGGTATTTTTGGACCGTTGCTCAAGAAGGCAATATCTCTAAAGCGGCTAGATTATTGAATATCACCCAGCCAACATTGAGCAGGCAAATCAAAGAATTGGAAGAAATGCTTGGAACCTCTGTGTTCAATCGCGAAAAAAATAAATTGAGTTTAACTGCTGATGGTCTATTCTTAAAAGAAAGAGCGGAAGAAATCCTCAGTTTAGATGAAAAATTAGAACAAGCGTTTTTTGATCGAAGAAATGAACAATTGAGCGGACATTTTTCAATCGGATGTGTCGAGGCAGATAATTCAGACACGGTAGCAATGATGATCGAAGAATTGATCAGCGACTATCCTCAAGTCAAATTTAACTTAGTCACTGGTACAAGCGATGACATCGTCGATCGATTAGAAAAAGGTATTTTAGATTTAGCCGTATTGTTAGAGCCAGTAATATTAAATGAAGTAGAACAGCTGAGACTTCCGAGAGAAGAAAAATGGGGAGTGGTCGTTTCCAACGAATTATTCATTGCACAAAATGATCAAATCACTTCTGAAGATATCAAAGGTATGCCGCTCTTATGTTCAAATCGTCAAGAAGTAAAAGAACTGTTGTGCACTTGGTCAGGCATGACTTTAAATGAGCTGAATATTATTGGAAATTATAATTTGCTGTTCAATATATTACCTTTAGTCGAAAATCGAGTAGGAGCAGCTTTTGCTATTGAAGGGGCGCTGTATAATCGACAAGCAGAAAACCTCGTTTTTCTACCCTTGAATCCAGAAGTAAAAACACAATGCGTCTTAGTTTGGAAAAAAAGAGTTCAAACCCCGTTAGTTCAAGAATTGATTAAACGATTCAAACATGCTTTTCAGGTATAGAGGTATTGATAATAGGAATTAGACGAATAGTACGGAGCGCCTTACAATGGATTTAGTCATTGTAAGGCGCTTTTTTAGGAGGAATCATGGAAACAGTTATTATTTTTTTCTCAAAATCAGGAGAGAATTTTATCCGTGGGAAAAAACAAACGATTTTAGTTGGGAATACAAAATTTTTAGCACTCAAAATCAATGAACAATTGCAAGTTCCCATGTTTGAGTTAATTCCCCAGCGGGCTTACCCCAAAGAATATAATCGCTTACTCAAACAAACAAAGCTAGAGAAGGAAGAAGCTCAAGCAGTCGAGTATCGACCGTTAGTTCTGGATTTAAAAAAAGTTCAAACAATTTTTTTAGGCTTTCCCAATTGGTGGGGGAGTTATCCTGAAATTATCAAAACTTTTATCCAAGCTAACGATTGGGAGGACAAAGTAATTTATCCATTTTGTACCCATGAGGGCAGTGCTATGGGCTCAAGTATTGAAGATTTAGAAAGAGATTGTTCGGGAGCGTTTGTCCATACAGGTTTACCGGTCTGCGGCTCCCGGGTCGAGAAAGCTGATTTAGCGATCAGTAATTGGTTGATAGAATATATTAATCAGTGATCTACGAAAGGATGAAAATAAATGGCAAAATATGAAGAAGTAAAAAATGGAATTATCTTTCCTAGTGGTGAAAAAAATGATGCTTACGCTAAATATTTTATTGGACAAAGTTATTTGAAAACATTGATTGCTGATCCAGAGATTAATGTAGGTGTAGGTAATGTGACGTTTGAACCAGGGTGTCGTAATAATTGGCATATCCATCATGATGGTTATCAATTATTATTAGTCATTGGCGGTGAAGGCTGGTATCAAGAAGAAGGCAAAAAAGCGCAGTTTCTTCAAGCTGGCGATGTAATCGTGACCCATGATGGTGTAAAACATTGGCATGGGGCAGCAAAAAATAGTTGGTTTGAACATTTGGCAATTACAGCAGGAACTCCAGAATGGCTAGAACCTGTTAGCGATGAAGTGTACGATAAATTGGAAGAGGAGTAGATCAGCTTGAAAAAACAAACAGCTGGAAGAGAGCAATTAGGAGAATTTGCACCCCAATTCGCCGCTTTAAATGATGATGTTTTATTTGGTGAAGTTTGGGCTCGCGAAGAAAAATTATCTGCTCATGATCGAAGCATGATCACTTGTTCTGCACTCTTAGCTATGGGTGCACCACAACTGGAAGCCCATTTGAAAATTGCTAAACAAAATGGTGTCACAAAAGAAGAAGTGGTGGAGTTGATCACCCAGCTAGCTTTTTATGTTGGATGGCCGAAAGCATGGAGTGCTTTTTCACTAGCAAAAGAGCTATTTGAATAAATTTCTTTAATTTGAATTCTAAAAATACAGCATTTAAGATTTAGATCAAGAAGCTTTAATATCGAGAGGAGACGATCATGGAGTATACGAAATTAGGGAATACTGGATTGGATGTATCGCGGATCTGCTTAGGCTCAATGGGATTTGGTGATCCAAAAAACTGGATTCATAAGTGGGTCTTGGAAGAAGAGGACAGCCGCCCACTGATAAAAAAAGCACTCGAATTAGGGATCAATTTTTTCGATACTGCTAACGTTTATTCTCTTGGTCGAAGTGAAGAAATAGTAGGAAAAGCTTTAAAAGATTATGCTAAAAGAGATGAAATTGTTTTGGCAACTAAGGTTCAGCAAAAAATGTTTGAGGGTCCTAATGGACAAGGTTTGTCTCGGAAAGCGATCATGGCTCAAATAGATCAAAGTTTAGCAAGACTTCAGACAGATTATGTTGATTTGTACATCATTCATCGTTGGGATTACAATACGCCAATCGAGGAAACCATGGAAGCACTTCATGATGTCGTAAAAAGTGGTAAAGCCCGTTATATCGGTGCTTCATCAATGTTTGCTTATCAGTTCCAACAAGCAAATACGATTGCTGAAAAAAACGGTTGGACAAAATTTGTCTCCATGCAAAATCATTTGAATCTTATCTATCGAGAAGAAGAGCGCGAAATGATCCCATATTGTCTTTCAGAAAAAATTGCCTTGACACCGTATAGTCCATTAGCTTCAGGAAGATTGATCAGAGGTAAAACCGAAACAACAACGCGCAGTCAAACGGACTATATACAAAAAAATAAATATGATTTGACTGCTGATCAGGATCAACTCATCATTGATCGAGTGGCGGAAATGACGAATAAATATGAGACAAATCGAGTAAATATTGCTTTAAGTTGGCTTTTACAAAAACAACCAGTTGCTGCACCAGTGGTCGGGGCAACAAAAATGAGACATATTGAAAATGTAGTTGAGGCTGTAGCTTTCGAGCTTAGTCCGACAGATATCGCTTATTTAGAAGAACCTTATCTTCCACATACGATTGTGGGACATGGATAGCGTAATAAGAATTAGTTAGGCGTAATGAGAGGAGAAAATTAAAATGATTTTACAAGAAAAATATCAATTAAATAGTGGCATCAACATTCCTAAGGTGGGATTCGGGACCTGGATGATCGATGATGAAGCGGTTGTTCAAGCAGTGCAAGACGCACTTGAAATCGGATACCGTCATATCGATACCGCACAAGCATATGAAAATGAGCGTGGGGTCGGTGAAGCCATACGGACTTCTGGAATTAAACGTTCTGAAATTTTTCTAACCAGTAAAGTAGCTGCGGAACATAAAACTTATGAAACAACTGCACATTCTATCGATGAATCATTAGAAAAACTAGGGTTAGACAGCATTGACTTAATGATCATCCATGCACCACAACCATGGGCGGAATTCAGAGAAGCAAATTACGATACTGGAAATGTTGAAGCATGGAAGGCGTTAGAAGATGCCCAAAAAGCTGGTAAAGTTAAAGCTATCGGACTGTCAAACTTTAATCAACATGACGTAGAAAACATCTTGGATCATGCTACGATAAAACCCGCGGTCAATCAAATCTTAGCTCATATTTCTAATGTGCCTTTTGATCTGATCGAATATTGTAAAGAAAAAGATATTCTAATAGAAGCTTATTCTCCAGTTGGACATGGTGAATTATTAAAAAATCCTGAATTAAAGAAAATGGCTGAAAAATATGACGTCAGTGTTCCACAATTAGCTATTCGTTACTGTATTGAATTAGGATTATTACCTTTGCCAAAATCAGCAAATAAAGAACATATCAAAGCAAACGGTGAGTTAGATTTTCAATTAGAAAAAGCTGATATTGAGACGTTGAATGCGATCAAAGCGATTGATAATTATGGGGAATCAAGTAATTTTCCAGTTTATAATAAGAAATAAAAAAATAAACAGTTTAAAGACAAAAGACCTTAAACATTAGAAGCATGTTTAAGGTCTTTTGTCTTTAATAAATAGTCTGATTAATTTTCAATCACAATTCTCTGACACATAGTTAGATTGATAAGACACAGGATTACCCAATGAGAAGTGAGGCTATCAAATATTATTTGACCTATCAAAATGTTAGGGTCACATTAGACGAATTTGGGAATAAGATTTTGGTTACTGAAGATACATGTATTATTTCTAAGTCAAAAAACGGATTGCTACATTTTAAATACTGGCTATTTCAATGGAAAAAAAGTGACGCCTTTGGATACATTAACTAGTATTGAAAAAGTAGTTGAGGGTCAAGCTGCATTTCGTCCATATAGAAGCAGAACAAAAAATGAGAGAAATAATCTCAAAATTAAACTAGTAAATAATCGATTTTTGTTATCTTAAATTGGAAAAGTAGTCTGATTTTTAATTCAGGCTACTTTTTTTATTTGTAACTAGGCTAACATTCTAATATTTACAAGACCCTTCAAAATGGTATACTAACAACGTGCATTTAAATCAAGACAATGTCTTGGACTGGTTCGTAAACTTCCCAGGTAAAAAAACTAAGTATCTCTCATAGATTGGAGGTTGGAAATAATGCGAAAAGTAATTATTGATTGCGATCCTGGTATTGATGATATGTTAGCGCTCTTGTTAGCGATTCAATCGCCAGAGATTGAAGTAGTAGCAATTACTACTGTTTGCGGAAATGTTCCGGTCGAGTTGGGTTCAAAAAATGTAATCAAATGTTTAGAACGGCTGAATCGTTTGGATATCCCGATTTTTCAGGGGGCTGAACAGCCGCTCAAACGTGATTTCGTCAGTGCGCAGGATACTCATGGAATCGATGGTCTGGGCGAATCTGATATTTTGATTCACAGTGGCAAAGCTGTGGAACAGTTATCTGCCGCAAAATATTTAGCTCAAACGTTTAGTGAACCAACAGAAATTTCTGTTATTGCGCTAGGACCATTGACGAATATTGCGCAAGCATTGTTGTTGAATGAGTCGTTAGGAAAAAATATGGCGCGCTTTGTAACGATGGGCGGCGCATATAAAAGTCATGGGAATTGTTCGCCGGTTGGCGAGTATAACTATTGGTGTGATCCAGATGCGGCAGCCGTAGTATTTGAAAAACTTGGCCAGTTGGTCGAAATGGTAGGGCTCGACGTTACGAGAGAAATTGTTTTTACACCAACGATTCTTGAATATTGTTGTCAAATGAATCCTGAAGTGGGACAGTTTTTAGCAGCGATCACACGGTTTTATTTTGATTTTCATTGGAAACAAGAACGTATTTTGGGCTGTGTCATCAATGACCCATTAGCCGTGGCCTACTTTATCGATGATTCTCTTTGTCAAGGGTTTGAAAGTTATACAGTTGTAGAGACCCAAGGAATCAGTTTAGGTCAGACATTAGTTGATCGTCATCAGTTTTGGCAAAAAGCACCAAATAGTAAAATTTTAACAGCTGTCGATTCTCGTCAGTTCTTCACGAAGTTTTTGACCGTTCTTTTAAATGCACAAAAAGAAACGATCGAATCAGATTTAGAAAAACTTCAGATGGGATGATGATAGATGAAACGCACTACGAATAATCCAAAAATAAATGTTAGAATCGTAACGATGATGGCCTTATGTATCGGGATCAATTTTTTAGGAGGATCGATCGCCTTGCTTTTACGATTACCGATTTATCTTGATAGTATCGGGACGATATTTGCAGGAGCGATCGGTGGCCCAATCGTGGGTCTTGTTACAGGACTTTTAGGTGGTTTATTAAGTGGGATCACGACAGATATTTTCTCTTTATATTATTCACCAGTACAAATTGTTACCGGTTTACTTGCAGGATTTTTATTAAAAGGGAAGTTGATCAAAAAAAGATCATGGAAAATTCCCGGTTTAGCATTTTTACTTTCATTTCCGGGCACATTAGTATCCTCATTTATTACAGTTTATTTATTTGGCGGAATTACCTCGTCAGGTTCAAGCCTGATCGTTCAAGTATTAAACGGATTAGGCATGACTCAAACGATGAGTGTTATTTTAGTTCAGATTGGAACCGATTATTTGGATCGATTATTATCTGTGATGGTCGTAATTGCTGTAGTAGCAATATTACCTAAACGAAATTTATTTTTAAGTAATTCATAAATTAAAAACTCTTAAACCATAGACAAATATCTATGGTTTAAGAGTTTTTAGTTTAATGATTTTAGTTCGTTTTACTCGTGAAAACATGTATTTCTATACGTGAAAGAAACCAGCGATAAAAAAATTCGTTAAAAAGAGACACATTGATATGTGTCTAAAACGACTATTTGATTGCTACGATGCTATCGATTTCTACCTTGAACTTAGGATGGACCAAGCCGGCTACGATCACCAATGTCATGGCTGGTTTATGCTCACTATAAAAAATTACCTAATCCTTTTCTAAGTGGACCTAAATAATCAGCATTTGTTAAGTAGACATTCATTTTGACGATATTTTTAGCATTTGTGTGATTCTCTAAAAGGCTAGCAGTCAAAAATATCAATAAGTACTGCCTTTTTTTGTTCACGGAACTATTATTAATGCGAATGACTCTAAAAATACAAGCGAACAAGCGCTTGTATTTTTAGGTTGGATTTTTATCAAAGTACTCTTCAATGCAATTTTTTATTGCATTAAAATCTTTAGTCATAAAAAGCCTCGCCGGTACTTTGATGATGGGAAGGTCATTTTCATTTTCAAAAGGAACAAACGGATCAGGAACGACTAAATAATCTACTTTGTCCTTGTCTTTGATATAATTTGTCGAAACAGTGTAGTCATCTGAGAAGTATTCTTTTAAGTCTTCGTTGTTTTTGATCAGTGGTACTGATGAAATTGACCCATAATTGATACCAGAACTGACTGTTAATACAAAACATAAATTTTTCATGGTTTCCCTCCCTTACATAAACAATTTTAGAATAATGAAAGCGCTTTGTAAATGGTGTTTGAGATATAAAAGCGGTTATTCTATCCAATAATTAACGACAGACAAAATATGGAGCGATTCTTATTTCACCGCATGCTTTCTGATGTAATTAAGAAGGTTAACAATTGGGATAGATAGTTAAAATGAAAGAACTAATTTTCCATGTGTGTGTCGAGCCATAGAAGTCGCAATCGCTTCTTTAAAGTTTTCTATTGGAAAATTATTTTCAATCGGAACCTGAATTTTTCCAGAAGCAACCGCATGGATAACCAATTCCATATCTGTTGGTGTGATATTTGAACCGGTGGCATAAGATACGCCTTTTGGAGGCTCCGGAAAATCAATGATAGTCGATAATTTATGGGGCGATATACCTAATTCAATGGCTGCATCTAACGCTTCATGACTATACAAATCGATTGCAGCAGTAATACCTTTATCAGCTAAACGTTTAGCCAAATCAGGACCATAACTAATTTGTTCTGCTCCTAAAGAAGAAAGAAAATTACTTGTGGCATTTGAAGCAGTACCTATGACTTTTGCGCCTTTTATTTTTGCTAATTGGATTGCAAAAATTCCAACACCACCAGCGGCTCCCCCAATCAGAACAGTATCATCTTTTGTAATCGCTGCTTTATTTACAGCATCAATGGCTGTAGCGCCAGCAATTGCTATTGTTGCAGCTACCTCATCTGAAACCGCATCGGGTGTTAAGTAAAGTTGATTTGGTTGAACTAAAATATATTCTGCGGCGCTTCCTGTCATAGTGGAACCAAAAACACGATCACCAACTTTAAACATTGAGTCTTTAGGACCGACAGCGGTAACGATACCCGAAAAATCATATCCAAAAATTTGTGGTAATTGAACACCAAAGTTTGTTGCAAGCTCTTTATTCGACATAATAAGCCAATCCATAGGGTTAAGACCAATAGTTGTTACGTTTACTTTGATTGTTTCTGCTGTTACAGTCGGTTCAGCAAGTTCGATTAAGTTTAAAACTTCAAGTCCGCCAAAGTCATTATATTGTAAAGTTTTCATATCTTGATTCTCCTTTTAAATTTTGATAAAATGTCATAAACTGACATCGAGGGTGTTTTAGAACAGTCAAGACGATATGTCAATGAAAATGTCGTAGTGTGACATTTTTAGGAGGGGAACAGTCATGAAAAGTAAAGAGAAACTTCAAACGGCGGCAATGTCGTTATTTATGAGTCAAGGGTACGACCCAACAACGATCAAAGAAATCGCTACGCTTGCTGGTGTTACGGAAAGAACATTTTTTAGACAGTTTAGAGACAAGGCAGATGTTTTGTTTGAACGAGATAATCCGTTGTATCAAGAAGTATCGGCATATATTAATGAAAATTATGAAGAAAGATCTTCCATAATCAATTTATTGATGCACTCTTTGAAGCAGGTCAAAGTTTTTGATCAAAATAGAAATCGTACTCTGATGCGGTCTAAAATTATTGAAGAACATCCCGATTTAATAGAACGAGAGCTATTAAAAATGCAGGAAATGAAGAAACGTATATGTAATCAAGTGGCTATTTTAAAAACTAAATTTGAAATTATAGAAATCGAATTGGCAGTAGGGATGGTCTTTCAAATTTTTGAATTAGCCTTTCAACAATGGTTAAAAAATGAAGAAATTGATTTTTCAAGCAGTATGGAAATAGTTTGGAAAAAGTATCAGCAATTGATTACTGAATCAGAAGATAATTGACTTAGTGTCATTCACAATAAAAAAGATTCTTTTGAATGGTATAAAGAGATCATAGCTAATAATGGTCTAAAAAAATTAAGTTCACTAAATAGCTAAAAACACCGTTGATCTTCTACAATAAAAGAAGTTCAACGGTGTTTATTTGTACAGTTTAGCTAGTAAAGCAAAACTTACTTTTTATAAAACATATCAAAGCGGCCAGTGTGTAGCTCTTGAATGCTTTCACCACCTGGCCAATTCTAGTAGTAATCAATAAATTTGATTTTTGTAGAATCGAAAGGTAATGGGAAGTCGTTGATTGTGTTAAGCCAAGTTTCTTCTGAATCTCACCAACGCAAAAAGCGATTTCGACCATATCAACATCTGTATCATGAACAAAATAAGCAGTAGGATTTTTTAACCAAAAAAGAATCTGTAAGCGATGCTCATTCGCTAAAGCTTTAAATAGCTCAATATTTTCCATAAATTTGTTATATCGCTAAAATTCGATATGTAAAGCAATTAATATTAGGAACCAATTCAACTATAAAATGAAGAATGAGCTAAGCATTTAATTTTACTTACTATTAGTTAGAAGTATACTAAAGTAATACATAGATTATTTTTTTAGAAAGAAGGAGTTATGATGGAAGTAACTACAGCAAATTTTAAAATCGATTCAAAAACTACAATTGGAAAAGTAGTCCTTAAAGTAGCAAATATTGAGAAAGTGACCGCATTTTATTCTGAAATCATTGGCTTGACTGTTCTAGGGGAAAATGGAAATACAGCCAGTTTAGGAGTAGCCGATCAGACATTGTTAGAACTGCAAAAAGTTGATAATCCTATGCCGTTAGCTAGAAAAACGGGTCTTTTTCATGTCGCATTTTTATTACCATCTCGTAAAGATTTAGGAAATATTTTGTATCATTATTTAGAAACACAAGCACCACTACAAGGCGCTAGTGATCATGGTTATAGTGAAGCCCTTTATTTAACAGATCCTGAAGGTAACGGCATCGAAGTTTATCATGATAAACCAAGAAGTGAATGGGATATTCGTCCGAATGGCGATATTATAGGGATTACTATCGAGATGGATGCAGAAGGGGTACTTGCTGCAGCAGATCGTAAGTCGGCATCATTTCCTGAGGGAACAACAGTGGGTCATGTCCATTTAAAAGTTTCGGATTTGTTAAAGACCGACGATTTTTATACTAATATCTTAGGTCTGACTCGCACTTCTGATTTTGGCGCTCAAGCTAAATTTTTTGCTGCCGGCGACTACCATCACCATATTGGTTCGAACATTTGGATGGGAAATAATATTCCCGCAATGGAAGAAAATGATTTAGGTTTGGCCTACTATACCTTTGTTGTTCCTAATCAAACAGCTTTTGACCAGTTAAAAGAACAATTGAAAGCAACCGCTACACGTTTTGATGCAGAAACCAATCAAAGTCTTTCTCTAAATGATCCCAATGGTATTTTGATTCGAATCGAAGTAAAATAATTATTTAACTAGATTTAGCATTAAACCTAAGTTAAAGTGTCGATGTTTTGATTTATTTTTCTTTATGTGGTTAATTTATTGAATACATTAACTATATGTGGAGGGATAAGCGATGAAGACTAGTAAAATTGGCTATTCTGAAGTTGTTGTCAGTAAATTAGGACTGGGTACCAATAAGGTTGGTGGGCATAATCTATTTGAGAATTTAGACGAAAAAAACGGGTATGATCAAGTAAGAGCAGCACTTGATTCAGGAATTACTTTGTTGGATACAGCTTATGTGTATGGATTAGGTCGCTCAGAAGAAATTATTGGGGAAGTCTTAAAGGAATACAAGGAATACGCTCGAAGCAAGGTCATTATTGCAACCAAAGCGGCACAAGACCCAGCTAATGATTTAAAAGTAACGAATGATCCGGCTTTTTTGACCAAAGCCGTAGATGAAGCGTTAGCGCGCCTTCAAACAGATTATATCGATATTTTTTATATTCATTTTCCAGATGAAAAAACAGATAAAGCAGAAGCTGTAGCTGCGCTAGATAAATTGAAAAAAGCTGGAAAAATTCGCGCAGTGGGCGTTTCTAATTTTAGTTTTGAGCAATTAAAAGAGGCCAATCGTGATGGGTTAGTAGATATCGTAGAAGAACATTATAATTTGATTCACCGTGAAGCTGAAGACCAGTTGTTTGAATATTTACGTGAGAATAATATTGCTTTTGTGCCGTATTTTCCTTTGGCGTCTGGCTTATTGACTGGAAAATATTCTGAAGCAGATTACGAAAAATTTGATAAATTTTCTAAAGAGCAATTTGTAGAGATCATTCAATGTTTAGCTATTGTAAAAGAGATTGCTGAAGCTCATGAAGCAACAGTCTTACAAATTATTTTAGCTTGGTATATGAAAAATCCTGATATTGCTACAGTGATTCCAGGTGCTCGAAATGCCGAGCAAGTGGAGGGATTAGTCAAAGCAACAGAAATTTCTTTAAGTGAAACGGAATATGAAAAAATTGATGCTGTATTCGCCTCATTTAAGTAAATTGTAAAAAAGCGTACTTGTTAACCAAGCACGCTTTTTTTATGCAAATAATTTAGTTATAAAAATATTTTTTATCATGTATGATAGATAAAGCTGAAATAGTTGTAAATTTTATTCAGTTAAATAGAGTAAGGGAGGAGTCAATAAATGAAAAGATGGAAAAAAATTCTTTTAGGGATTTTAGTGGGTATTGTAGTAATTCTTTTAGGAAGTATCTTTTATTTGCGTACCCAGACATATTCTGCCAGTGAACAAGCACAAAGTTCTGCTGAACAAGCGAATGTAACGAATGATTGGTTGTACTTTCCGGTAAAAAATCAAAATAATCCTGCTATTATTTTTTATCCAGGTGCATTAGTAGACCCAACAAGTTATAGTATTTGGGCAGAAGCGGTTGCTGAAGCGGGGTATTCCGTGTATATCATGAAGATGCCGCTAGATCTAGCTGTATTGTCACCTAATAGTGCCAAAAAGGTATTAGCAAAAGATGCGAATCGATCATATATCGTTGGAGGACACTCACTGGGCGGTGTAATGGCGAGTCGTTTTGCCGAGGAACATAGTAAAAATTTAAAAGGGGTCTTCTTTTTAGCTAGTTATCCTGATGAAAAAGGAAGTTTAGAAAAACTAGACATTCCAGTTCTTTCTATCACTGGCTCTAATGATCATGTCTTAAATCAAACGTCCTACCAAGAGGCGAAAAACTATTTACCTAAAGATACGGATTATAAAAAAATTACTGGCGGAAACCATGCTGGATTTGGTGATTATGGGAAGCAAAAAGGCGATGGAAAATCAGAAATCAATAATCAAAACCAGCAAGTAGCCGCTGATTTGATCGATTGGTTAGAAACAATCAAAGATTAAATAAAGAACCTTTAGAACGTCTTTTGAAATAAGTGATATACAAAAAATGAATAGCAAAAAACAGATCCAATTTTCTAAAAAAATAGAGAAATTAGATCTGTCTTTTTAGGTCCATAAATCATTCATCGCATCGCGTTTTTGTTTACCGGCGATATGAGTGTAGACTGTTGTGGCAGATGTGCCGGATTGCCCCAATTGTTCAGCAACTTGGACTAAAGAATTTGTTTTGCTGTATAGTTGAGTAGCCACTGAGTGACGTAATTTATGGGGAGATATTTTTATTTTGAAGCTTTCGGAATATTTACCGACCATTGCTTCAACGGCACCACTAGCGATACGTTTCGCTTTGCCTCGATAACGAGTCAGAAAGAGTGCCGATTCTGTTTCAACTGGTTGATACAATTGTTCCCGCTGAGCAAGATAATTCGTTAAGAATTCCAGAGCGATCGAAGAGATAACGACCATATCCCATTTACCACCTTTTCGGTAAACGCGTGCTTCGCCAGCAGTTAAATCTAGATCTTGAACATTCATATTGACTAATTCTGAAAGACGCATGCCGGTGCCTAAGAAGAGCGCGATGATTGCTAGATCACGGAGTTGATTTTTTTTGAAAGCCGTGATCGCTTGTCTTGTCTCTAAAGTATCGATATAGCGATGCTCGATATAATCTAGAAAGTCGATCGCTTCTTCATCTAAAAATAATTTTTTTTCGATTGCAGCTCCGCGTTCAGCCATCGTTTTATTGTCCTTGACATTGGCGACTTTTGCCATCATATTGTTTTCAAGATAAGGTTTGCCAGTCTTGCGATCAACAGCATCATTTAAGTAATTGAAAAGGGAACGTAAAGCAGTGATCCCTCGTTGAACAGTCGCATTTTGTCTTAGGGGTAAAGACTGATCGTTTTCTTTCAAACGTTTTTGTGTTGATTCTTTTAGAATTTTCGGTGCTTTCACTAAATGTGCCTTATAGAATTCTAAATCTTCTGGCCATAAATTAGCGAATTCAGCTAAAGTGACGGCTGAAAGTTTATCAGCAGAAGAGAAACCTTCTTGGATCAACCAGTTCAAAAAGCGACGGTATTCTTTTGCATATTCATAAAGAGTGATGGATGAATATTGATCTCCACCTTTTTTTCGAAAATAGTTTTGGATAAACCAAGGAAAGAATTGAATTTCTTCTTCCATTCGCCGATTGGCTTCTTGTTGATTCATTTATGCCAGCTCCTTTATAAATGAAAGTATAAAACAGCTTTTTTAAAATGTCAAACATTGGTTATTTTATATAAAATTAAAACTAAATAGTAAGGTTTTTGGTATTGTTGTTTAGTTATTTAACTGGAAAAAATTAGTTGTTCAGTTTTCGAAAGAACAACAATTAAAAACGTAGTAAACTAAAAATATAAAGGGGGGCGTTTTAATTGATTGATTCTTTTGAACAGCAACAAGAATATTATCAAGCTTTAAAAGCAAAGAATCGAGCCTATGACGGAATTTTTTTTGCGGGTATCACGACAACTGGAATATTTTGTCACGCATCATGTACAGCTCGTAAGCCAAAGTTTGAGCATTGTGAATTTTATAAAACAGCTCAAGAAGCCTTATTAGCAGGGTATCGGCCATGTAAAATATGTCGGTCGCTTTCTTTTCCCCAAATGATTCCGGAAGAAGTTCAATTATTAGTCAATGCAGTAGAAGAACATCCTGAGAAACGATGGAAAGAAAAAGATTTTTCAGCAATCGGATTACATTCTGCTAGTGCGAGGAGAAAATTCAAAGAAATTTATCAGATGACTTTTGTCCAATATGCACGAGCAAGACGAATGGGGGCTGCTTTTAAAGAAATAAAAAAAGGGAGTAAAGTAATCGAGCAACAATTGAATACTGGTTATGAATCAGCCAGCGGGTTTAATGATGCATTTAGTAAAATTATGGGAAATCCGATTAAGAAAATGAATACAAAGCCTCTGATGGCTTCATTTATTTCTACACCGATAGGCCGAATGTTGTGCTTAACAGATGAAGACTATCTGTACCTATTAGAATTTGAGGATCGTCGAGGTTTGGAGTTAGAGATTGAAAAACTGCGGAATAAATATAATTTTCGCAGTATATACGGCCGAACAGCGATTAGTCAAAAAGTTGAGCAGCAACTGAATGAATATTTTGCGGGAACACGTACAACATTTTCGATCCCATTATTTTATGATGGCTCTGAGTTTCAACGAAAAGTGTGGAGTGAATTAGAATTGATTCCTTCAGGAAGTACGAGAAGCTATCAAGCATTAGCGATTCGTTTGGGAGATCGAAATAAGGTCAGAGCTGTAGGCAGAGCGAATGGCATGAATAAAATTGCCATTATTATTCCTTGTCACAGAGTAATTGGACAGGATGGGAAGTTGACTGGCTATGCCGGTGGGTTAGCCCGTAAACAGTATTTACTTAATTTAGAACAAATGAATAATCCTGAAAGATGATCTTATTTCGATCATCTTTTTTTATTGAACAATCATCTTTAGGCAAAAAGGATTCTAAATTAAAAATCAAAGTATTAATATCGCAAATGAACTATTTATAAAATAATAAAAAAGTAGCTAGGGACAGTATTGACTTGTCGATTCTTATTTATTACTTAATTTATTAGAAAAATTTTTCGGTTTTATCCTTGATCATATTCATTCATTCTCAAAAAGTTTTTCAAAATGAGATAACTAAAAAATTAAGGTCCGCTATCATTTTTTTAAAGACTATTGCCAGCGTTTGTATCTTCTAATGTTCTTTATAAAAACGTTCTCCGAGGAAATTTAGGAGATTCGTTATGAAAACCCTTACTGTAGGGTGCTGTATAAAATTTTTTTAGAAAAAACATAAAAAAAATAAGGTATATTTTGTTATTTATTATTAGTGATAATCGAAAGACTATTTTATTAAATAGAAGATCAATTTATAACTTATAACCAATTTAATGGCTATTTTTATCAAATTTCAAATAAAAATATTGTGATTGTTGTGACGAACAGGCATATCAGTTTTAAAAAAATTTAAAGTACGTTAAGATAAATATAGAAAGTGAGGAGAAGCAAATGACAGAACCTAATTTAAAGGATCCTAGAAAGTTATTTTATGATGATCGTTTTGAGAAGCAAGATCAAGAAACTCCCGCTCTACAAACAGACATGACTCCACGACCTGATTGTGGCGAAGAAAGTTATGTTGGGAGTAAAAAATTAGAAAATCGCAGAGTATTGATCACTGGCGCAGATTCAGGAATCGGACGGGCTGCAGCAATTGCATTTGCTCGTGAAGGTGCAGATATCGCTTTTCAGTATTTCCCAGGTGAGGAAAAAGATGCAAAAGAAGTTGCTGAATTAATAGAGGCAGCTGGCAGAAAAGCAGTATTACTTCCTTATGACTTGAGAGATGAATCTGCTCCAAAAGAGATCGTTGCAAAAGCGGTCGCTGAATTAAATGGATTAGACACATTAGTGCTTAACTCAGCACAGCAAATTTCTCAAGAATCAATTGAAACATTACCCATTCAACAAGTAAGGGATACGTTTACGATAAATATCATTTCGATGTTTGCGATTGTTCAAGAAGCGGTCAGCCACTTACCAGCAGGCAGTAGCATCATTACGACGACTTCAGTACAGGCATTTAATCCTAGTGATCATCTGATGGATTATGCAGCAACCAAAGCATCGATCGCCAATTTCACAGTTAGTTTAGCAGCACAATTAGCGAAGAAAGGTATCCGTGTCAATGGAGTGGCACCAGGTCCAATCTGGACACCGCTTCAGTTAGATCAAGGACAACCAAAAGATAAATTACCTGATTTTGGCCAAGAATCTTTACTAGAAAGAGCGGGTCAACCGGTTGAATTAGCTCCAGTGTATGTTTTCTTAGCATCAAATGATGCAAGCTATGTGACATCCCAGATTTATGGTGTGACTGGTGGAGAACCGATCAATCTTTAAAACTTATCTAAGGCTTTGAAAAGAAATAATTCCTATTTCTTTTGTTGAGTATTACTAAACTGATTCAACAGTATACGAATAATAGTTTAATAACCATAGTACTTCGAATCAGTTGCAATATATCGAAGGAGGTGCGTCATGAATCGTGGATTAAAAGCAGTTGGGATTATTGTTTCAGTGATATTGATCTCGGTATTCTTGGTAGTCCTTGCAATCAGTTCTCCATATTTGAATTTGCCTTTTGGAATGAGACGTACAGAATTTCTGCTAGGCTCGCTATCAAACTATTATTTCCGACAATATCTATTTTGGGTTGCGTTAGTGCTTATTGCCATCTTGTTGATTTTTATTTTATTCCTTATCTTCTATCCAAAAGCCAAACAAACTTTTGTACTTAAAGAAGACAAAGGTCAATTGACATTAGATAAAAAGGCAATTGAAGGTTTTGTTCGTTCAAAACTAAAAGATGCCGGTTTTGTCTCAGCGCCAAACGTTAAAGTGAGAGCGACAAAGAATAAAATCAAAGTAAAAGTGAAAGGCCAACTCACTCGGACTTCTTCTATTATTGGAAAAACAGGAGCCGTAATGGAAGAAATCCAACGAGAATTACAAGACATTTTAGGTAATAAAGAAAAAGTTAAAGTAGATGTTACATTTGCTAAATATGATGATGAGCAGGATAAAAATGCGTCTGATCACTCACGAGTAGAATAGGAGGGAGTTCCATGAAAAAAATATTTGAACAATATAAGCTCCCGATTATTTTCGGGGGATTAGGTTTGATTTTGGCAATCTTGTTTGTCTCTATCGGCTTCTTTAAAACGTTGTTGATCATCATATTAACTGGTTTAGGAATTGCTTTAGGTTTCTATCTTGAGCAAACGGGCTTATTAAATGAATTTTTTGATCAACGAGAAAATAAATAACTATCTTTTATTATTAAAACGACTTAAATAATTTAACCAAGACGGAGGAATTTATAATGGCTAACAATTTTGAGAACAATAACTTAAATCCAACTCCCGGAGTTGCTGGACAAACAAGAGCGCAGCATGCTGCCAATCCAAATTTAAATGATCCAACAAAAAATGATCACGTGGATAATATCAACGGTGAATTAACTTACGACGATAAAGTAATTCAAAAAATCGTCGGCAAAGCCGTAGAACAAATCGATGGATTATTAACAGTTGATGGCGGATTTTTCTCTAATATTGCTGAAAAATTAGTTAATACCGACAATGTGACAGCAGGGATTGAAACAGAAGTTGGAAAAAAACAAGTTGCAGTGGATATGGATGTCGTCATTGAATATGGCCGTGATATCCCAGCTATCGATGATCAAATCAAGAAAGTGATCACTGAAGAAGTTGCTCACATGACACATCTTGAAGTAATCGAAGTAAATGTCAATGTTGTCGATATCAAATCACGTTCTGAATATGAAGATGATAGTGAAACAGTTCAGGATAAAGTCACAAGTGCTGCAAAAACAACGGGGCAATTCGCTTCAAAACAAACAGATAAGGCAAAAAATGCGGTAAGCCGAGGCACGAATAAAGCACAAGCAAAAATAGAAGAAAATCGTGAACCTCGTGTACAATAAAAAATTAAAATAGAGGAGGAATTATCATGGGTTTAATTTGGTCATTAATCGTAGGTGCTATTATTGGTGTGATTGCGGGAGCGATCACTGGAAGAGGAAACAGCATGGGCTGGATCGCTAATATCATTGCTGGTTTAGTGGGCTCAGCTTTAGGGCAAGCGCTACTTGGTTCTTGGGGACCATCGCTAGCAGGGATGGCTTTAGTTCCTTCGATCATTGGGGCAGTCATTTTAGTCTTGATTGTTTCACTTATTTTAGGCAGATCAAAATCATAACTACAGATTTTAGTTGAACAATAACAAATAATCCTTAAAATATTTATGTTGAAATGATTAAAATCAGTCAATATAGACTTGCGTTAAATTTTAAAAGTATGGTACCCTCATGTTCTTATAATAAGAGCATGGGGGTATTATTTATGTAAAACTGATAGTATATAGTTATTTATGATGATATACTATCTCTGAAATTTATTTTTTCATACAAATTAATTATACTCGTATAAAAAAACAACTTTAGTACATAAAGAAATACTATTTTTTAAATAAACGACAGGAAGTGATAACTAGATGGTAACCAGTAAAGATGTTGCAAAAGCAGCAAATGTTTCTCATATGACTGTTTCAAGAGCTTTTCAAGCAAACAGTAGTATTAAAAAAGACACGAGAGAAAAAGTTTTAGCAGTTGCGAAAAAATTAAACTATATCCCTAATTATAATGCTAAAAGTTTAGTCATGAATCGAAACTTTTCAATCGGGCTTTTTTTTAGTTCAATGGAGGGAACTTCAGAAGTTTTCTTAGGCGATTTAGTCAATCAGATTTATCAATTGCTGCCGCATAATTATTTATTATCAGTCAATAGCATAGATAAGATGAATATCAACGAAGAAAAAAATTCGCTTATTGAAGCAGTGATTGGCCGTTTTGATGGTGTCATCATAGCTACTCAATCCGAAAAGGATGATTTATTTATTGAATATCTCCATCAATTGAATCTTCCTATCGTGGTCATGAATCGATATATAGAAAATAAAGAAATTTATAATGTATCAACGGATGAATCTGTGGGTATTCAAGAAATGGTTGATTATTTGGTTGATTGCGGTATTAAGACGGTTGGAACGATCAAAGGATTCTCGAGTTTTTCTTCTGCTAAAAAACGGTATCATAAATTAGTAGAAGCTTGCGATCAAGCCGGAATCAATATTCTTCATTCCGCTATTGAAGAAGGAAAGTATACGATTGCAAGTGGTTATGAAGCCATGAAAAAAATTCTTATAAAGAATGATAGATTACCAGAAGTAATCTTTTGTGGAAATGATGACATGGCGATCGGCGCTATCAAAGCTTGTAAAGAGTTAAACTATTCGATTCCTAAAGATCTTGCTATTATTGGTTTTGATGACACAAATTATGCAAAGTATATGAGTCCGGCATTGACTACGATCCATAAACCTTATCGAGAAATGGCTCAAAAATCAATGGAGATTCTACTGGATTTACTAGAAGAGAAAGCTCCTCAAAAATACAAATACAATATCGATAGCGGATTGATAATTCGCGATTCTGTAAAATAGAAATGATTAGCTCAAAAACTAGTGCCATAGAAATATTGGCATTAGTTTTTATTTTTTTTTAAAAAAGTTATTGATTTCACAATGGAATGATGATAAGCTCTTTTTAACAAATGTTCACGCTAACAAAAAAAGAAAAAACTTCATAAGTATATTTTTTTATAAATACTTGTTAGCGTTAACAAAGATAGATGTTAGGAGTAGTAGTATGAAAAAAATAAATGAACTAAACTTAGACAAAAAAAAAATACCGACAAAAGTCATTCAATTTGGTGAAGGAAACTTTTTACGAGCGTTTATTGATTGGCAAATACAACAGATGAACAATCAGCAATTATTCAATGGTGGGATAACAATTGTTCAACCAATTGAAAAAGGAATGATTGATTATTTAGAGGCACAAGATAATTTATATACTGTAACATTAGAAGGATTGTTAGATGGTAAAAAAGTTCAAAGTGATGAAGTGATCACATCAATCAATAACACAATTAACCCATATACTGATTTTTCAGAATATTTAGAACTTGCTGAAGAAGATACGATCGAAGTTATTTTTTCAAATACGACTGAAGCGGGTATTACTTATGATGAAACAGATCAAAAAGATGCTGCACCCGCAAAATCATATCCTGGAAAATTGACTCAGTTACTATATAGAAGATTCGAATTAGGTAAGGCTGGTTTTCATATTATTCCATGTGAATTGATTAACTATAATGGAAAGAAATTGAAAGAAATTATTTTAAAATATGCAGACTTATGGGAACTAGGCACAGGATTTAAAGAATGGATTGAAAAAGAAAATTACTTTTACGGTACATTAGTTGATCGAATCGTTCCAGGATTTCCTCATGAAAATAAGGAAGAAGTATTTGAGCGAATTGGTTATGAAGACAACATGTTAGTCAAAGCAGAAGCTTTCTTACTTTTTGTGATTGAAGGAAATAGTAAATTAGCAGAGGTTCTGCCATTTAAAGAAGCCGGATTGAATGTAATCATTACCGATGATATGCAGCCGTATCGTGAAAGAAAGGTCAGATTGTTAAACGGACCACACACGACAATGACCCCATTAGGTCTATTAGCTGGAATCGATACTGTGGGATCGGTTATGAATGATGAAGATTTTGGTCAATTTATTCAAGATGAAATGACTAAAGAAATCTCACCAATCATTGATCTACCAAAAGATGAATTGGCTTCTTACTGTGAAGCGATCAAAGAACGCTTCGAAAATCCATTTGTTCACCACGAATTGCAATCAATCGCTTTAAATAGTATTTCAAAATATAAAACCCGTTTATTACCGGGAGTTATCCAAAGCCTTAATGAAACGAATAAAGTACCTCGTCGGATGGTTGCAGCCTTGGCCGCATTGCTTGTCATCTACGGAAACTATGAAGAAATCACCGTTCAACCTGTTGACGGAGAAGAGACGATTGCTAAATTTAAAACATTGAAGGCATCAAATGATTATGTGCATGCAGTATTGAACGATCAAGAACTTTGGGGAGAGGATTTAACTCAATACCCTGAATTAGAAACAGAAGTAAAAGATGACGTAGCGTTTATTTTAGCACAAGGTGCTCGCAAATTAGTACAAACCATCAATAAAAATTCATAATAGTAAGGAGAAAATACTATGTTTTTAGATCAAGATTTTTTATTAACTACGGATGTTGCAAAAAAACTTTTCAATGGCTACGCAAAAGAAATGCCAATTATCGACTACCATTGTCACTTGAATCCAAAAGAAATTTATGAAGACAAAAACTTCAATAATATCACGGAAGCTTGGTTAACAGAAGGAAATAATTTCGGTGATCATTATAAGTGGCGATTAATGCGAGCTAATGGTGTACCAGAAGAATTGATCACCGGAAATGGTGATCCTTACGAAAAATTTCTAGCTTTTGCTGGCGTCTTAGAAAAAGCTTATGGTAATCCAATTTTTGAATGGTGTCATCTTGAGTTGAGACGTTTCTTCGATATTGAGACTGTTTTAACAACCGAAACAGCGCTAGAGATTTGGGAACAGGCCAATCAAAAATTAGCAGAGTCTGCTTTCTCAAGAAAAAGTTTGATTCGAAATATGAAGGTAAAAGCTTTATCGACGACCGATGATCCAATTGATGATTTACATTATCATGAACTGTTAAAAGCACAGGAAAAAGAAAATGGTTTTAAAGTCATCCCTGGTTTTAGACCCGACAAAGCATTGAACATTCATAAAAATGAGTTTTCTGATTATATGGATCGTCTAAGTGAAGTCAGCGGTGTTAAAATAGAACATTTTAAAGATGTCGTAAGTGCGTTAGAAAAACGAGTGGAATATTTTGAAAAATATGGCTGTACTATTTGTGATCATGCCTTAGACTCTGTAGATTATCAAGAAGCAACAATTGAAGAATTAGATGAAATCTTAGTTAAGGCGCTTCAAAAAGAGACATTGAATTCAAAAGAGGTCGCACAATATCGCTCAGCATTATTAGTAGCACTGATCAAAGTTTACGCGGACCACGAGTGGACCATGCAATATCATATGCATGCGCTTCGGAATTTAAATGCAACAACTTTCGATACGATGGGACCAGATACTGGTTATGATGCAATCAATGATGAAGCGGTGGCTGTTTCCTTAGGTAAATTATTAGAAGCTGGCTACAAAGAAGGTGAGCTACCAAAAACAATCATCTATTCGTTGAATCAAAATGATTGGATGCAGTTATTGACAGTTATGGCCTGTTTCCAGGGAGGAATGAAACAAAAAATCCAATTTGGAACTGCATGGTGGTTCAATGATACTCGAACAGGTATGCGCAACCAATTACAGATGCTGATGGAACAAAGTTTATTAGGTAATTTTATTGGAATGTTGACTGATTCTCGCAGTTTCTTAAGTTATCCTCGTCACGAATATTTCCGTCGCGTACTTTGTGAATTGCTTGGAGAAATGGTTGAACGAGGTCAAATTCCTAACGATGAAGAACGCTTAGGAAAAATGGTTCAAGATATCAGCTTCAATAATGCCGATGAATATTTTGGATTTTTAAAATAATTGTCTTTAACGAGACAGGTGGATATGCTAACTATTTGTCTCGTTTCAAATTTTAATTAGGTGAAAACGTTCGCTTTAAATCAAGGAGGAAAGAAGATGGAAACAAATGTAGGAAATAATACTAGAATCCCAAAATCGGGAGCTCCAGTAACGAAAGTAAGTAGTGGCAGATTATCTTGGAAAGAGAAAATTGCTTATGGTTTTGGTGATTTCGGAAATGGATTTATGTTTGACTTAGGACAAGCGTATTTAACTAAATTTTTCACTGACGTAGCCATGATCGCGCCTGGAATCGTAGGAACTATCTTTGCGGCTACTAAGATTTTTGATGCTTTTATGGATCCTTTAGCAGGTTCATTTATCGATGGTCGTAAAAAAATCAGTCATCGTGGAAAATTCCGTCCAGTTATGATGGTTTCTGCGTGTGTTTTAGCCGTATTGACTGTAATAACTTTTACTATGCCGAACATCTCGATGAAAGGAAAAATCCTTTATGCGCTATTAACCTATATGGCTTGGGGTGTTGTCTATAGTTTTACCAATGTTCCTTATGGATCACTTGCTTCTGTTATGACTAGAAATGTTGAAGACCGGGCTGAATTAGCAACGACAAGACAAGCAGGTTCTTTAGGAGCGCAATTAGTAACTGGAGTCGCATTTATCCCGATCGTGATGATGTTTACAAATCATGGTGGAAAGCCAAGTGCTCACGGCTATACGATTGCTGCATTAGTAATGGCTTTAGCCGGTGTCTTAGGATTTGTTGTTTGCTATTTAGGAACACGGGAACATGTTAAAGTAAATCGTCAAGCGTCGGATACGAAACGAGAAGGCTTTAAAGAATATGCTAAAGTAATTTTCACAAATAAACCTTTAGGTGCAATGATCTTATTAACTTTATTTACTATTTCTGCTATGAATACAAACAATACAATGATGGTTTATTTCTGCCAATACAATCTAGGGAATTTAGCATTACAACCGATTGTTAACGGTATCATGATGGGCGCATCAGTAGTTGCGATTCTTTTGATCCCAACTTTGGTAAAACGTTTCGGTAAAAAACAAACAGCAATCGTTTCATTTATTATTGGCGCAGTCGCAAACGGTCTGAACTTCATTTTACCGACGAACATCGTCACATTTATTCTTTTAGTCACAATTGGTTATGTAGCATTGGCAATCCCAAATGGTATCACTTGGGCCTTTGTGTCAGATGTTATCGACTATGGAGAATGGCATACAGGTATTAGAAAAGAAGGAATCACGTATGCTGCATTCAATTTTTCAAGAAAATTAGCCCAATCATTAGCGGCGATTATTTCAGCAGGAATTTTAGGATTAACTGGCTATATTGCCAATGAACATCAATCAGCTAGTACATTATTAGGAATAAAGAGCGCCATGACGCTATATCCAGCAATCGCATTAGTTATGGCTGCGATCATTATCTTCTTCTTATATGGATTATCAGATGACAAATATCGTCAAATCGCAGAAGACCTTTCTAACGGACGTTGGGAACATGGGATTATTGGTGAAAGTCCAAAAAAAGATTAATAATTTAACGATGTAAGAATACTCGATGAGTATTCTTACATATGTTAACGTGAACATTTATTTGCGTTTTGGAGGGATAAACGATGAACAGTGTGATGGAAAAAAAAGGTGCAATCAAAGATATCATGGAGTTGAATCCCTGTGACAATGTTGTTGTAGCACTTCATCCAATAAAAAAAGGCACAATTATTAGTGAAGGCGAATTATATTTAACAGTATTAAATGATATTCCGCAAGGACATAAAATTGCATTGAGCGATTTAAAGAAAGATGACGACGTTATTAAATATGGTGCGCCAATCGGTCATGTCACCACAGATGTAAAACCGGGAGAATGGCTGCATACACATAATGTAAAAACAAATTTAAATGATGAATTGGAATATAGTTATGAGCCAGAATTACGAACGATTACATATCCCAAAGTAGCCAGAACATTCCAAGGCTATCGAAGAAAGAATGGAAAAGTTGGAATCAGAAATGATTTATTCATCGTTCCAACTGTTGGTTGTGTTAATGGCATTGCTGAGCGAATTGTTGAGCTGTTCAAGAACAATCATCCAACGATTGCTCCTTTCGACAATATTACTATTTTAAAACATCCGTATGGTTGTTCACAATTGGGAAACGATCACGAAAATACACGTAAGATTTTAGCAGATGCAGTCAAACATCCAAATGCAGGCGGGGTTTTAGTGTTTGGTTTAGGTTGTGAAAATAACACCGTTGATGGGTTTCGTGAATTGTTAGGAGAAGTGGACCCTGAGCGTGTGAAATTTTTAGTGGCTCAAAAAGTAGAAGATGAAATTCATACAGGTGCCAACTTATTAGAAGAGATTTATCAAGCAGCTAAAAATGATCACCGTGAAGAGATTCCTTTGTCTGAATTAAAAATAGGCTTGAAATGTGGAGGATCAGATGGCTTTTCAGGTATTACTGCGAATCCATTATTAGGTATGTTTTCTGATTTCTTGATCTCTCAAGGTGGTAGTACAGTACTAACAGAAGTTCCCGAAATGTTTGGGGCAGAACAACTATTGATGGCTCGGGCTGAAAATCAAGAAGTATTTGAAAATATTGTTGATTTGATCAATGACTTCAAGCATTACTTTACGAATTATGGCGAACCCATTTATGAGAATCCTTCTCCAGGAAATAAAGATGGCGGTATCACAACGTTAGAGGACAAATCACTTGGCTGTACACAAAAAGCGGGGACAGCTCCTGTAGTTGATGTCTTAAAATATGGAGAAAAGTTAAGAAAAACAGGATTGAGTTTGTTGGAAGGTCCAGGAAATGATTTAGTTGCTGCGAGCAATTTGGCTTCAGCTGATTGTCAATTGGTCTTATTTACAACCGGAAGAGGAACGCCTTTTGGATCGTATGTCCCGACTATGAAAGTCGCAACTAATAATGAGATTTTTCATGCCAAACCTCATTGGATGGATTTTAATGCCGGAAGATTATTACAGGAAGAAAAGGAACACGTTCTAACGGATTTTATTGATAAGATAATTGCCGTTGCTAGCGGAGAAGAAACCCGAAATGAAGAAAATAATTTCAGAGAAATCGCCATTTTTAAAAATGGGGTCACATTATAAAAATTTGTAGAATAAAGAATACTCTTGGTACTTCTTGTTAGGGAGAAAGGGATTAATTATGAAAAAAAATACTATTTTGAATAAATTAGAAGCCGCTGGTGTGATTGCGGTAGTACGCGGGAAAAATAAAACGGAAGCCATTAAAGCTACTGAGGCTCTTGTCGCTGGCGGGATGAAAGGGATCGAATTGACTTTTACGGTTCCAAGAGCAGAAAAAGTGATTGCGGAATTAGTCGAAATTTATGCTGATCATGAAGACGTTGTGATTGGAGCGGGGACGGTCTTAGATGCGATCACGGCAAGAATCGCCATCATGGCCGGAGCTGAATACATCGTTAGCCCGTGTTTTGATTTGGAAACTGCACAAATCTGTAATTTGTATCAAATTCCATATTTACCTGGCTGTATGACAATTACTGAAATGAAAGAAGCCTTAAAAGCGGGAAGTGATATCATCAAGTTATTCCCAGGATCAGCATTTGGACCATCGATCGTCAAAGCCTTCAAAGCTCCTTTGCCGCACTTAAATATTATGCCAACTGGTGGGGTTTGTTTGGAAAATATGGCGGATTGGTTTGATGCAGGAGTAACGGCTGTTGGTGTCGGCGGGAGTTTATTAGCTCCGGCGGAAACAGGAGATTTTGCCGCAGTGACACACGCTGCACGTCAATATATGGAAAAATTTGCAGAGATAAAGGGATGATTAGATGGCTAAAATAGTTACTTTAGGAGAAATCATGTTGCGTCTTTCGACAACTGTCGGGACGAGAGTGACACGTGCACATTCATTTATGGCTCACTACGGTGGAGGAGAAGCCAACGTCGCTATTTCACTAGCCAATTATGGCCATCAAGTATCATTCGCAAGTAAAGTACCAGCTAATCATCTAGGTACAGCTGCAATCGAACACTTAAAACGTTCAGGTGTCGATACGCAATTTATGTTAGCTGGCGGTGACCGCTTAGGAACGTATTATTTAGAGATGGGCAGCGGCGCTCGAGCGTCACAAGTGATTTACGATCGTAAAGGTTCAAGTTTTGCCGAGATGACCGAATTGGAATGGGAAATTGATCAATTATTTAAAGATGTCACCATCTTTCATATTTCGGGTATTACCCCGGCATTATCAAATAATTGGCGGTCGATGACACTAGAATTGATTAAAGCTGCTAAAAAAGCTGGCTGTATGATCAGTTTAGATATTAATTATCGCCAAAAATTATGGGGGGCTAATGGATGCACAGCCTTTTTAAAAGAAGTCTTGCCATTAGTCGATATCTGTTCTGCCGGAAAATTAGATGCTCAATATTTATTAGCAATTCCAGCCTTTACTGGCAGTGGTAATGAAATTATTTATTATAATGAACAAATCCAGCAATTATATCCCAATATAAAAGTTTTGTATTCCACGATTCGAACCGTCTACTCTGCTAGCCATAATGATTTAGTTGGTACTTTTTGGTCCAATGGCAAATACGTAGAATCGCGTGTCCACCAAATCGATCCGATCGTTGACCGCATCGGTGGCGGTGACGCATTTGCCGGAGGAATTCTCCATGGAATTCTAACCAATCAAGAGCCACAACAAATCGTTGAGTTTGCGACAGCTGCTTCGGCCCTGGAACATACAGTTTTTGGAGACGAGAACCAATTCTCCGAAAGTGAAATCATCGCCTATATGAATAGTAATTCTGGTGAGGTTCTGCGATAATCCTCAGTACAAGTAATGATAGCTGACAAAAAAAGCCTCTGATATGTAAATATCAGAGGCTTTCGTTTGGTTTAAAATCCTTCATGCTATTTTGGACTAAATAAAAAGTCTCTTAACTTGAAGAAGTGTATTTTGGAGAGGAACCTAGTTTCACAATTGTAGCAAAGAAAAACAGATCTATTTGAAAGCTCCTCCTAAGTACATAAATAGTAAACCAATAATAACGATTACTATGCCCCAAAAGATTTGAGAAAACATACTTCTATCTCCAAAAAATGCTCTTAATAGAAAAAATTTTTTACCGAATAGAAAAATAAACATACCAATTAAAAATAATACGACACCTAAAAGTATCAAGATACTCATGTGATCACTCCTTTAAAATGATTGTACCATGTCCAATTTTAAAACAATATTTATCAAATCTTCCAATTTTATTTTTATAAAGAATGATTCTTGATTTGATCGTACAAACGAGAACGTAAGATAAATGTAGTTTAGTTACTCTGCTCAAGTCTCAAAATTTAATTAGTTATTTTCCATAATGTACAGCGCAGAGAAAACGATTACAATTAACGGGTAATTAAGTCAAATTTTTATAAAGGAGACATTCTATAGATGGAGTTAAAAAGTAAGTCCTCAAAGAAAGATACCTATTGGATGAGAGTTGTCGTGATGTTATGCATGGGATGGGTAACGATTTGGATTTATCGTTCGGCACTGCCCCCACTATTCAGTGAAATCCAAGGAACTGTCGGTAATCATAGTGATACTCAAATGGGAATGATTGCTAGCTTTTATTTTGCCGGTTCAACCTTTATGCAGATTCCTGCCGGCGTATTGGTAGATCGTTTTGGGAAAAAAATAATCTTAATACCAGGTTTTCTATTATTTGGAATTGCTGCTTTAGTTATTTCTCAGACTCCTAGCTTACAAATAATCTACGCTGCCAGTGTATTTGCCGGTCTAGGCTGCGGGTGCTATTATGGTGCGGCGTATTCGATTACTTCAGAAAATATTCCCGAAGAAAAAAGAAGTGTTGCTACAGCATTTATTAATAATGGTGCCGCTGTAGGAATGGGCATGGGAATGATTCTATCCAGCTTATTAGTTAAAAAAATAGGTTTACCGTGGCAATCCATGATGTACCTATGTTTATTCTTAATTGCTGGGACGGTGTTAGTCTTTATTTTTGGATTGAGGTCATCCAAGCAAAAGTCGATCAAAATACTGGATTCAAATAGTTCCGTCCAAAATCCGACTATCGAACACAAAAAGATCAGCTTATTGTCACTTAGGATGCTCATTTGTTATTTGATCTATTTTGGAACGTGTTACGGTTATTATATGGTCGTTACTTGGTTGCCAGCATTTTTACAAGAAGAACGAGGCTTTCAAGGAATTGCTATCGGATTTTCTTCCGCCTTGGTTGCATTTGCAGCCATTCCCGGTGCTTTGATTTTCAGCCGAATCGCAGATAAACATCGTGAAAAAAAAGCTGCGCTTATTTTAGTGCTAGAGCTAGGGGCAGCTATGATGCTATTGATAACAGTTTTAGCTACTAACGCGACATTATTACTCATTTCACTGATATTATATGGCTTATTGGGAAAATTAGCCGTTGAACCGATTCTGATTTCTTATATTAGTGAACAAGCAGATCCTAAAATTTTGGGTACGACATTGGGAATAGCTAATTTTTTTGGTTTGAGTGCCTCGATTTTCGCACCGACGGTCACTGGAATGATTTCGGATGTATCTGGTTCAAAAGAGGCCGGATTTTATGTATCGATTTTTATTATGATTTTTAGTGCACTTTTGTTTTATTTCATCAGTAGTCATTATGCTAAAAAAGAAAAAGCAATCTTAGCTATAAAAATGAGTTCAGTAAAATAAATAAAAAAAATTGTTTCATTTCTACTAAAACAGTAAAAACGAAACAATTTTTTTGTGTTCATTTTATTTTCTCTTGCAACCAATCAATCAAATTTTGATAAATACGGTCAGCTAAAATATTTTCTGTTCGATCAAAATCATGTTCTTCCCGATTTAATTCAAAATACACACTGTCTGCAAGCGACGAATCAAAATCACGGGAAGCTTGGACTGGAATGTCGGGGTCCTTTGAGCAGTGAACAATAAATGTCGAAGGAAATTGTTTCAATGATTGATCAACAGTCGTCATCAAGTCAGCCACGGGACCAAGATAAGTCAACCAGTTCCCATACTGTCGGGCTGAAAGATAAATAGGAAAACGATCAGTCAGTGCACTGGCTATTTGTGGGGTGTTTTTAATCAGTAATTGAGCATTCATAGGTGCAACTTTCGGTAGCCGATTATAGAAGCGATTTGGCATGCGGAATTCCGTCATGGAAAGATCATGATAACCATAAAAGCGAATCAATCCTATTTGCTGTTGGTATTGATACGTAGTCAACAATGTCGCTAAATAGCCGCCGGCCGAACGACCAAATAGGAAAAAGTCCGCTTCTGAAAGAGCTAATTGTTCATGATAATTTGTTAGAAACCATTCTACCGCTTGATTTAAACACTCAATAATATCAATTAATGGGCTTTCTGGTGCTAATGGATAGTCGAGCGTGAGGATATTAAATCCTGAATCCAATAATTCTTCAAGATATTTTGGGGCTAAATCATCTCGCTTACCAAAAATAAAACCACCACCATGGAGATAGAAGATTGTTTGATCAGCTGAAGTGGGTTTCCTTTTGGGATAAAAGGAAAGATTGAGCGGTAAATCTTGATAAGTAGTATAAATAAATTTTTTAGGTGTCATTAGAATACTCCTTTTTTACTTATTATAGAAAATTGAAAAAGAATAGGTTTGTAATAATTGAACAAAAAAACTATACAATTTGTTTTTATTAACCAATGAAGGCGCTTTATATCTTAGCTATACTAAATGTAACAAATAAAGGAGGACCACAAAATGACTTTGAAGAAACGCGTAGATGAAAATACACAAGCATTATCAAAAATAGGTAGTGATCCGTCAGGCGGTATGACGCGGTTGCTTTATACAGATTCATGGTTAGAAGCACAAAAATTTGTTGAAAAAAAATTGCAAACGATTGGATTAAAAACTAAATTCGATGCAGTCGGAAATTTATACGGTCACATTGATGGGACGAAGTATCCTGACGAGACGATTTTATCCGGTTCACACATCGATACTGTGGTGAATGGCGGCACCTTAGATGGCCAATTTGGCGTAGTAGCTGCTTATCTAGCCGTTCAGTATTTATTAGAAAATCATGGTAAACCGTTACGTTCATTAGAAACGATCTCTATGGCTGAAGAAGAAGGAAGCCGCTTCCCCTTTGCTTTTTGGGGCAGTAAAAATTTTGTCGGAGAAGCTTCAGACGATCAAGTAAAAGCTATTGAAGATTCTGAGGGAAATAAATTCGTTGATGAAATGCATCGCCAAGGTTTTGATTTCGAACCCAAAAATCACTCGCATCGAAAAGACATTAAAGCTTTTGTTGAAATTCATATTGAACAAGGAACTGTTTTAGAAAATGAAAAATTACAAATCGGTGTGGTCAATAATATTGTTGGTCAAAAGCGTTATACCTTTGTATTAAAAGGACAGGCTAATCATGCTGGGACAACACCTATGGGGTATCGCCATGATGCAGTCTATGGATTTTCTAAAATTTGTTCGGGCGTGATCGATAAAGCGTTAGAAGAAGGTGATCCATTAGTCGTGACTTTTGGAAAAGTTGAACCAAAACCCAATACTGTCAATGTAGTGCCGGGGGAAGTTACCTTTACGATGGATTGTCGCCACACAGATGCAGAAGCATTAGATCGTTTCTCAAAAGAAGCTGAAACGTATATGCACGAAGTGGCTGATAAATTAGGGCTAACACTCGAAACAGATTTATGGATGGATGAAAAACCAATTCCAATGGATCAAACAATCGTAGATGTAGTTGAAAAAGCAGCAAAAACAGAAAACAAAAAATATAAAGTCATGCATAGCGGCGCGGGACACGATTCCCAAATTATTGCACCGTATTATCCAACGGCTATGATTTTTGTTCCAAGTACAAATGGAATAAGTCATAACCCAGCGGAAGCAACGAATTTAGATGATCTTGTCAATGGTGTCGAAGTATTAGCACAAGCACTTTATCAATTGGCTTATCAAGAGTAACCAGTAGAGAAAGAGGAGAAAAGAATGGGGTATAAAAATAAAAATACAGGCTACATTGAAGGCCTATTATCATCGCGAGCTATCATTAAAAAAGATAATTATGCTGTTTTACCACACGATGGTTTAGTCAATAATGTTATCCCTGGTTTTGAAAATTGCGATTGCTCGATCTTGGGATCACCCAAATTAGGCGCAAGTTTTGTTGATTACATCATGACGTTCCATGAAAATGGAAAAAATGACCGTGGATTTGGCGGAGAAGGAATTGAAACATTGGTTTATGTAATCGATGGTATTTTGACCGTTAAGGATAGTCATGAAAGCCATACCGTTACTTCTGGTGGATACGTGTATTTGCCGGCAGGAGAAAAAATGTATTTAGCGAATGGACAAACTGAAGATACAGAATTTTTCCTATACAAAAAACGTTATCAACCTTTAGAAGGCTATCAAGCACATAAAGTAGTTGGAAATAGTTCAGATATCGAACCCATTCATTATGAAGGTATGGAAGATGTCTTGCTTTGGGATTTCTTACCAAAAGATTTAGGCTTTGATATGAATTTTCATATCTTATCATTTGAGCCAGGTGCAAGTCATGGGTATATCGAGACTCACTACCAAGAACATGGCGCATATTTACTTTCAGGAAAGGGCATGTACAACTTAGATAATGAATGGCTGCCAGTCGAAAAAGGGGACTATATCTTTATGAGCTCCTATGTTCATCAAGCAGCTTATGCCGTTGGGCGTAAAGAACCATTGAAATATGTTTATTCAAAAGATTGTAATCGTGACCCTGAAATCTAAAAAAAGGGAGTCGTTTAATTATGGAAGAAACAGTCACAGTACAACCCAAAAAATTACATGAATTGATTCAAGCCAAATTGATTCAAGCTGGCTTAAAAGCTGACCAAGCAGATACTGTTGCAGAACATTTGGTCTTTGCTGATGCAAGCGGTATTCATTCTCATGGAGCTGTTCGTGTCGATTATTACACAGAACGAATCGCTAAAGGTGGAATCACGCTTGATCCGGATATTACATTTGAAAAAACGGGTCCTAGTACCGGAATCGTCCATGGCGATAATGGTGTGGGACATTACGTTGCATTGCAAGGGTTAGAATATGCGATCCATCAAGCAGAAGAATCTGGAGCCGCTGTTGTAGGGATCAAACGTTTGAGTCATTGTGGAGCGTTATCTTATTATGTCAAGCGAGCCGCTGAAAAAAACTTAATCGCAATTTCAATGTGTCAATCCGATCCAATGGTCGTTCCTTTTGGCGGATCAGAAAATTATTTTGGAACGAATCCAATTGCCTTTGCTGCTCCTCGAGAACAAGGTGCACCGGTTGTTTTTGATATGGCGACGACTGTTCAGGCGTGGGGGAAAATTTTAGATGCTCGTTCAAAAGATCAATCGATTCCAAATAACTGGGCTGTCGATGCTGATGGCAAACCAACAACGAATCCTCATGATGTTCAAGGTCTACTCCCAATGGCTGGACCTAAAGGTTTTGGCTTAATGATGATGGTCGATGTGCTTTCAGGTATGTTATTAGGCTTGCCTTTTGGAAAACATGTGTCATCTATGTATGCCGATCTAACCGAAAAGAGAAACTTGGGTCAATTATTTATCTTGATTGATCCGCAGCGGTTCACCGATTTAGCGAGTTTTAAACATAGTATCGAAACAATGATCGGAGAACTCCATGCAACGAAGTCGGCGGAAGGTTTTAACCAAGTTTATTATCCCGGCGAAATAAATCAAATTAATTATGATCGCTATATGAAAGAAGGGATCCCGATCGCTAAAGCTGTTTTTGACTATTTAAAAAGTGAAACGGTTCATTTTGATCAATATGGCGGTACAGGAAGTTTTGCAACTAAATCATAGAGAGTAGGGAATCATGTGTTACACACGATCATCCAAAAAAATAGTTATCAAGATTCGATAGTTTTAATGCTATTAACGAATCAATTAAATACGATTCAAGGTGTAAAAAAAGCCTCCGTTATGATGGGAACTCCCGCAAATAAAGATATTTTTAAAACGGGTGGATTGGATACACCGGAATTAGCCGCTGCTTCTTCAAATGATATGGCGATTGTTTTAGATATCGCAGATAATGATGAAACATTAATCCAAAATGTACTAAACACAGTTGATGAATTTTTGAAAGAACAAAGCGCCGGCAATAATGATCAAGGGACAGAAACGGTCAAAACCTGGGATAAGGCATTGGCTATTGGAAAGGATGCTCAGGTTGCTGTCTTTTCGATCCCAGGTAGTTATGCTACTCCTGAAATTGAACATGCATTAAATGAAGGAAAACATGTTTTTTGCTTTAGCGATAACATTGCTTTAGAAGATGAAGTTCGTTTGAAAAAAATAGCTCATGAAAAAGGTCTGCTTTTAATGGGTCCAGATTGTGGGACGGGGATTATTAATGGCATCCCGGTTGCATTTACTAACGCAATTAGAAAAGGCAAAATCGGTGTGGTTGGTGCTTCTGGAACGGGTATCCAAGAAGTAACGACCTTGATCCATAAATTAGGAGGCGGCGTAACGAATGCCATCGGAACAGGCGGACGTGATTTAAAAGCTGAAGTCGCCGGAATCACGTTAAAAGATAGTATTGCCACACTAGAAAATGACCCAGATACAAAAGTGATCGTTGTGATTTCTAAACCGCCAGCACCTAAGGTTAGAGATGAAGTGTTAGACCTATTAAGAGGCTTATCAAAACCAGCAGTAACGATTTTTCTAGGTGAAGAGCCGACCAATCACGAAAAAAATTTGTATCGCGCATATACATTAGAAGAAGCTGCAGAGATCGCTGTTCAATTATTGAACGGTCAATCAGTTGAATTAAAAGAAGAAGTACCCAAAAATCCTGGACTTACTTTTTCAACTGGACAGACTGGGATCAAAGGTTTTTATTCTGGTGGGACGCTAGCTTATGAGGCGGCCATGCTAGTTAGAAATGGCTTAGATTTAACCACAAATCAAAAAGCAACAGCTGGCTTTATTTTAAAAACAGGCCCCTATGAAATTATTGATCTAGGGGATGATATCTATACTCAAGGAAAACCACATCCGATGATTGATCCGACGATCCGTAAAGAAATGTTGGCCAAAGCAGCTGACGATCCATCCACAGCAGTCGTTTTGTTAGATATCGTTTTAGGCTATGGCTCACATCAAAATATGGCGAAAGAATTGGCTCCTACAATCAAAGAGATAAAAAATAAAGCCCAACAACACCAACGAGAACTAGCAGTTATCGCAACTATCGTTGGAACAGAAGAAGATCCTCAAAATATTGAAGAACAAAAACAAATTCTAACAGAAGCAGGCGTTTTCTTGTGTAATAGCAATGCTCAAGCAGTGAAGTTGGCTTTAGTTATGTTAGGTCACCCACTTCAGATAAAAGCTAGAGATATTTTGCCTAAAAAAACGAGCGAACATACGCCGCTTACACCGAGTAAAGATATGACTGCTATGTTAACTAATTCGGCCTTTATCAATATTGGTATTCGCAGTTTTTCCGAAGCAATCACTAGTCACGATGGCAAAGTCATTCAATTTGATTGGCAGCCGGTTGCGGGTGGAAATGTTACCTTGCAAAAAGCCTTACAGTTCTTAAATAAAATAAAATTATCTTAGGAGGAGAAAAAGTGTATCAAACAATTGATGAAGCCAATGAGGCTGTAGCAGCAAAAATCGTTGCAGGATCTCCTTTTTTACTAGATGTAGTTCCAGCAAAATCAGTGATTAAAGAATTGAATAACGGGAAAGTTTTATTACACGCCGGACCACCGATCCGCTATGACCAAATGATCGATCCTATTCAAGGTGCTTGTGTAGGTGCCGCTTTATTTGAAGGCTGGGGCGATACGGAAGAAGAAGTTCGCCAACAGTTAGAAGCTGGAGAAGTTACACTGATTCCTTGTCATCATGTGGATGCCGTTGGACCAATGGGCGGTATCACATCTGCCAATATGGCTGTTTTAGTTGTTGAAAATAAAACAGATGGAAATCGCGCTTTCTGTACAATGAATGAAGGAATTGGAGCTGTTTTAAGATTTGGGGCGTATTCCCAAGAGGTTATCGATCGGTTGCACTGGATGAAAAATACTTTAGGTCCAGTCTTAAGTGCCGCTTTACAATCAATGGAGAATGGCTTGAATGTTAATGTATTAGTTGCGAAAGCGATTGCTATGGGAGATGAATTTCACCAACGCAATATCGCTGCCTCGTTAGCTTTCCTGAAAGAAATGGCGCCTGTGATTGTGGCATTAGAAGGATTTGAGGACCAAAAACAAGAAGTCATTCAATTCTTAGCAGATACCGATCAATTTTTCTTGAATATCATGATGGCATCAGCTAAAGCCGTATTAGATGGCGCACGAACGATCGAGGAAGGAACGATCGTCACCGCTATGTGTCGTAATGGACATGAATTTGGTATTCGCATCGCCGGTATGGGAGATGAATGGTTTACTGGTCCTGTAAATACACCTGCAGGCTTATATTTTTCTGGTTTTAGTGAAGCGGATGCTTCACCTGATATGGGTGATAGTGCAATTACCGAGACCTTTGGTGTTGGCGGGATGGCAATGATTGCAGCTCCAGCTGTCACACGTTTTGTCGGCTCCGGTGGTTTTTATGATGCATTAAATACGAGTAATGAAATGACCGAGATTTGTATTGATCATAATCCAAATTTTTCTGTACCAACATGGGATTTCAAAGGAACTTGTCTGGGAATCGATGCGCGAAAAGTGGTAGAAACGGGGATTTTACCGGTTATCAATACGGGAATCGCTAATAAAAAAGCTGGATTAGGACAAATCGGTGCGGGAACTGTTCATCCGCCAATGGATTGTTTTGAAAAAGCCGTATTGGCTTATGCTAAGAAATTAGGTTTTGAAGCGTAAAAAAGTCCGACGCATCATTGAGGAGTGTACAAAATGAGGATCGATGCAATGTATTTAGATCGTGATATTTATGATTATTCATTTGCTAAAAGCCGTTGGTATATCCATAGCATCTTTAAAAATAGTTTCAATCTTCAAGCTGAAACTAAAAAACAGTTAGTAGTTGTTTCCATTGAACAAAAAAATGTAGTACCTAACGGAATCTATGTTGATCAGCACAGCTTCAAACGATTGACTTCTGAAATAAAGATCAATGACTTAGTTTGGATGGATAGACATTCATTACGTTTTGGATTCAACATATTAGAATTAACTGGTCAGCAATATCAAACGAAACTGATCGAAACAACAAAATTGCTGGACTCAAATTCAGTCTCTTTACTGCTGACTAGTTTGGAAAAAGTTGAAAAAAAGACGGGATATCATGAATCATTATCCTCTGTATCAGTTAGCGGTGATCCTTTTTTGATCGCTATCGATCACTTATGCTCAAGCCAACTCATTAAACAACGACAAGCACTCCAATTTTTAACTGGCCGTGGTCCGGGGCTGACTCCTTCAGGTGACGATATGATCGTGGGTCATCTAGCAGCACGATTTATCAATAAGAAACGAGACCAAGTAATGGAAACTTATTTAGGTACTAAATTAATGACCATCAATGATTTAACAACCGATGTTAGTTTACATTATCTTTTATGCAGCTTAGACCAACGCTTTAACCGCAGTATTATAGCGTTAATAAGTGCATTAATCAATGATGAACCGTCTAATGTTCAAAATACCATACAAGAAATTTTAAACACGGGACATACTTCTGGTGCTGATTTTTTAGCCGGATTTACTAGATCTATCAAAAATTTTACTCATGAAAAAGTAAGGATTTAAAATGAAAACAATAGTTAGGGTTTGTAACTGTTAAGGAGGAAAAAGATGGCTAATCGAGTGGTAGTTGCTCTTGGAGGTAATGCAATTTTAAAACCAGGGCAAGAAGAAACGGTTGAAGCACAGTTAGAAAATATCAAAACCAGTGCAAAAATGATCGCAAAAATAGAAAAATTAGATTATCAGATTGTTGTTACTCATGGAAATGGCCCACAAGTGGGAAACATTTTACGCCAAAATGAAGAAGCAAAAGAGATTGTTCCACCGTTTCCATTAGACGTATGTAATGCAGAATCACAAGGATTTATCGGCTATTTAATGGAACAAACAATCAAAAATAAGATTGAAGAAGAAGGGCTGACTAGTGGTGTAGTCACGATGCTGACACAAGTGGAAGTTTCTGCCGAAGATGAAGCCTTTGAAAAACCTAGTAAACCAATTGGTGTCTTTTACTCTAAAGAAGAAGCAGATGAAATGGTGAGAAAAAGAAAATGGTCCATGATGGAAGATGCTGGTCGTGGGTACCGTCGAGTCGTTCCTTCACCAAGACCATTGACTATCCATGGCGTTAATTCGATCGTTAATTTATTAAATCAAAACACAATCGTAGTTGCCGGCGGCGGTGGCGGGATTCCTGTAACCCGTGATGATCAAGGATATTTAAAAGGTATTGAAGCAGTGATCGATAAAGATCGGACAGGTAAAAAGCTATCTGAACAAGTTGATGCGGATGTTTTCATGATGTTGACAGATGTCAGCAATGTCTATATTAATTACGGCAAAGCAAACCAAGAAAAATTAGAAACGATCACACCCAAAAAAGCACAAGAATATTTCGATGCTGGTCACTTTGCTGAAGGAAGCATGGGACCAAAGATCGAAGCTGCAATCAATTTTGCTGAGCAAGGAAAAACGGCAATTATTTGTTCATTAGAAGAAGCAGATAAAGCATTAGCAGGAACTGCAGGAACAAGGATCGTAGGCTAGGCCTGCGATCCCCTCTAATATTAAAAACGGTTACAAATTAGCGTCTTCAGATAACTCTAAAGCCAATCGCAAGTCTAAACTCACACTTGGGTCATGAACATTTCGTCCTAATAGTGTATTACACTGATCAATCCGATATTTAATCGTATTTCGATGGACAAATAAAGCTTTTGATGTACGAGCAATTTCACACTGATAATCCAAAAAATATTTCAGCGTCTTGCGAAGCTCGATCACTGAAGGCTCTTTGGGATAGGCTAAATCTTTCAATGTCGTTTCACAGAAATAAGTAATATTCGAATCATCCATTTTTTCGAACAAACTACGGAGCCCTTTTTGATGATACTGATAAATTTGAGGCACATTTGTCAATAACTGCATCTCTTCAAAAGCTGTCTTAGCTTCGATAAATGACTTAGCTAGATCATCGATCGAATCATAAATATTTCCAAGGCCAAACTGTAAATTAATCGTCATCCGTTCAGCAAAATCTGCAGCTACATTTGTCAAAATCGGTTCCAAATTATCTTGTTTATGCTGAATCAGAATCGCGTAATGATCGGTATCCTTGACCTTAAACAATACAACATCTTTTATATGGTGGGCTAACTTATCACTTAACCAGTTGAAGCCTAATTGACTGACTTCTTCATCGTGTTTGATTCGAGGATTCGTTTTATTCGTTTGTTCGCAAGCAGCATAAATGATCCGGTAATGCCGAGCTTTGACTAAGCCATAAATAGTTCCAGAGTCGATCCAATCACGAGGAACTTGATTTGGCGTCTGTTGGATTTCGATCATCCGAGTCAAAAAATCTGTTTTCAAAACATCGTAAGATTCTTGATTTTTTTGATTCTTATATAACATGAATGAAAGAACTAGCGCGGCTTGTTCCAAAGCAAAGTTCGAGATCGGGTAAGGAATTTTTTCTGGATTCAAAATTATCAAATAGTGAGGAAAGTAATGATTCGCTTCGATTGAAAAATACGAAACAAGAAAGGCTTTTTGATCTAAGTCTTTGATCAAAACAGAATCTTCTTTTTTAGTTGTGAACAAAGGGTCAGTCAATGCCAACTGATCGATATAGTATTCCGCAGGTTTTGTTGTTTTTGAAAAGTGCTTCGAAGCTGTAAATACTCGTTTATAGGGGTCCATTAAAATGACTGGTGTATTGATCAACCGACCAAAATCAGCAATAAAGCGAGCAATACTGACATCATTGACCAACATATTTGAAAAACGTTGCTGAATATCGAGCGCATAATTCAATTGTTCCGTCTTTTTATCCCATAAGAAATTCAACATTTGATGCAGCAGACTTCCTAAAGGGATAGATAAGGGAACTTGTACGATTGGGAAATCAACTTTATTTGCATAGGCGATCACTTCAGGGGAAATCGAATCAATAAAACGCCCAACTTTGATCCCCAGTCCGGCTGCCTTTTTTTCTTGCAGCGAATCGATCAAGGCAAATAGATCCGTTTGATGCTCTTGGTAGATCATAGCCGTTGTTAATAAGAATGTTTTTTCAGGAATATATAATGAAATATCAGGTGTCTCTGTAATTTCGATACTATCAACTTCTAAATTGGCTGTCGTTTTATCTGTTAGTAAAACTAAATCTGAAAAACGCGGCAATTCTAATAAATCAACTAATGTTTTCATAAACACCTCCTGAATCAAGTATAGAAGAGACTAAGAAAAGATACAAGAAATGTCTAGCTATAGATAATAGTTTTTCGAATATTTTATGCAAATAATACAAATTGAACCAAAAAAAATGATTAAAAGGAGAATGCTTATGTTTTCAGAATTAACTATACCAAATCGTACGATCATGACTCCAGGTCCAGTAGAAGCACACCCAAATGTTTTGCGGGCCATGAGTTCAAGAATCTTAGGGCAATTCGATCCGGCTTTTTTAACTATCATGGATGAAGTAAAAGAAATGATTAAAGTCCCATTTGGAACAAAAAATGAACAAGCTTTTGCTATCGACGGGACTTCTCGTTCGGGCTTAGAGGCTGCCTTGATTGGTCTGATTGAACCGGGAGACAAAGTATTGATTCCTGTATATGGTCGATTCGCTTATTTACTAGGTGAAATCAGTGAACGTGCTCAAGCTGAGGTTAAATATTTAGAAAAAGATTGGTCAGCCCCGTTTGAACAGAACGAAATCATTCAAGCCATTGAAGAGTTTCAACCTAAAATTGTTGCTATGGTTCATGGTGAGACAGCAAATGGTCAGATGCAAGAGTTAGATAAGATCGGTGCCGCCTGCAGAGAAAAGGATATCTTCTTCGTGGTAGACATGGTGGCTACATATGGCGGTGTTCCTATTTACGTCGATGATTGGAAGGTTGATATTGCGATCGCAGGGACACAAAAATGTGTCAGTGTGCCTTCAGGAATGTCGTTAGTGACCTACAATGAACGGGTTGAAAAAATATTGACGAGCCGATACCAAAAAGAATTAGGTTTAAGTAAAGATGTTCGTAACCAAAATCATATCAGTAGTAATTATTTGGATTTGAGTCAATTGCAGCGTTATTGGAATTCTGAACGAATCAACCATCATACCGAAGCTACAACAATGATTTATGCGTTACATGAAGGGTTGCGCACTATGATCAATGAAGGAATCGAAAATGTTTGGGCTAGACATGAATTGAATGACCGAGCGATCATTGCTGGAATCAAAGCTATGGGCTTAGGCTTTTATGGCGATATGGATACAAAAATGCCGACAGTAACACCTATTCTAATTCCTGAAGACGCACAAGACGGTGAAGACATTCGAAAAATGCTATTGAATGTTTTTGGAATTGAAATCGCCTCTTCATTTGGTGATTTAAAAGGAAAAGTGTGGCGGATTGGCAACATGGGGTATAGCAGTCGAAGAGAAAATGTACTCCAAGTGTTGGGTGCTTTGGAAGCAGCTTTGATCTATTATGGCGCAAAAATTAATAAAGGAGAAGCTGTAAAAGCTGCCTTAGAGCTGTATTCAGTCTAAAATTATGGGTCAAATGAAAAAGTGTCTCTAAAGAAATATAAATTATTTATTACATGGAGGAAAAACGATGGAAATGAATAAACATCGAACCGGTATGGAGTATTGGCAAAAAATTATTATCTTACTATGCTCAGGCTGGGTTTCAATTTGGATCTATCGCTCAGCATTGTCACCAGTCTATCCACAGATCAATGCATCATTAGGGGGGAATGTTTCAGATACAGCGTTAGGATCGATTGCCAGTTTTTACTTTTTAGGGTATGTGATCATGCAAATTCCTGCTGGTTTTTTAGTCGATATGATTGGTAAGAAAAAAGTTTTGATCCCCGGATTTATCTTTTTTGCTATTGCAGCATTGATCATCTCGCAAGCTTCAACGATTACAATGATTTATGTAGGGAGCTTTATCGCCGGTGTTGGCTGTGGATCATTTTATGGTTCAGCCTATTCACTGACTTCACAAAATATTCCAGCAGAAAAGAAAAGTTTTTCTACAGCGATTGTAAACAGCGGTTCCGCAATTGGTTCGGGGTTAGGAATGATTTTATCCAGTTACTTAGTCGTTCAATTAGGATTACCTTGGCAGATCATGATGTATATCTCAATGGTTATGACTGTGATTATGCTCTTTGCATTTAGTCTGATCATTCGAAACAATAAAGATGATGTTGCCTTTAATAATCAGCCGGACGAGTCTCTTGAAGAGAAAGCTGAAGAATCAATTTCGCTCAAGACCTTATTCTCACCATCGATGCTGTTTACTTATGTTCTTTATTTTGCTACTTGTTATGCTTATTATATTACTGTCACTTGGTTACCAAATTATTTAGGAACTGAGCGTGGATTTGAAGGGGCGGCGATCGGATTTTCTTCTTCACTTGTTGCATTCGCTTCGATTCCTGGAGCCTTGTTCTTTAGTCGTTTGGCCGATAAATACATGCATCGAAAAGTTAGTTTTATTGTCATTTTAGAATTATTGGCAGCAGCCATGCTATTTATTACAGTTCAATCATCAACTTCTACTTATTTAATGATTGCGTTGATCATGTATGGGTTTCTTGGCAAATTAGCGGTAGAACCAATCATTATTTCTTGGTTAGGCGAAAATGCACCACAAGTAGGGATTGGTACAACATTAGGTGTTTTCAATTTCTTTGGGATGATGTCTTCAGTAATTGCGCCTACATTGACCGGTTCAATCTCTGATGCCACTGGTTCAAAAGTAATGGGTTTTTATATTGCAGTTGTCTTACTAGTGATCGGTTCGATCTTATTCTTAATTTCAAATATAAATAAAGCCAAAAGAAAAGCTTAAACCGAACCTGTAGGATGCTAAGTACCTTTTTAGTATTTTGTGTACCACACTGAATATTAAAAAGGTATTTTCTTTAATGATAGAAGGAGGATTTACATGTCAAATTCGAAAATCGAAGAACGACTATTCAAAGTAGAAAAAGTAGCAACATTTGATCCAAATGAAGGAAAGAAAACTTTCTTATATGAAACAGAAAAAACTGCGGGAGCGTTATGGTGTTTGGAACCCGGTCAATCAGTGTTCAATCATTCGCATACAACTTCAGATGATTTTTGGATTTGCATTCAAGGAACAGGAACTTTTTTTCCGGGATTTGGTGAAGAAGTCGTAATTGAAAAAGGTGACATGATTATTTCAAGACCAGGTGAACATCATGGAATGAAAAATACCGGCTCAGAACAATTTATCTTTGTAGGTGTAGCAGAACCAAATCCAATGGATGTCATTATACACCCTTAAGCTGGCAAGCCCAGCTTTTTTATTACTATTTTTTCAAAGTCGCGAGAGGAGCATTTTAAGCTCATTTCAAATTTTTAAGTGTATAACGATAGCCAAATCGTTTCAAAATTATTGAGCCATCGGATTAAATAATCTAAAAAAGCGCCAAATTTTATTTTTTATTGGCTCAGTTTTATTATTTAATTTTATTATGAATAGTTTAATTCAAATTTCTAAAATATTGATAAATCAATGTTTCTAAAGATAATAGATAAAAGGAGGGAGTAGATAAATAACGTTTTAAATACAATTAATTCTTTTTTATAAAAGCGAACACATAAGACTTTTAAAAGATTTTTTTAATTTGCAAAAGAATTTAGCACTATTTTTTTAAGCTAAAAGAAGATAAAAACGAAAATGAATGAATTTTATGGCTAAAACTCCGCATAACAGCAATCTTAAAAAAGACTATTAAAAGTTCTTTTGCGAATTAACAGTAATTTTAATTGACTAGTTTATAAAAAATATTAAGATAAAAAAACGTCATTTCAAATTTTTTTAGTCAAATAAAAATTTCAAGTAACGCACATATTTTGTATCAGAATAATTAGGACAATTCATTTATCATTTGAAGGTGATAAAAATAGAATGTCAATTTAAATCTAGTAATCACTCAAATTTATAAAGTTAAAAAATGATTTTTCTTTTTTTTACGCTAAAATAGCAAAATAAAAGTAACGGTTAAAATCTAAGAATTTTAGATAAATCTTGAGAGAGGTTTAGGTTCTTTGTTATGGTTTGAGAAAAACTAACATTATTCTTAAAACATAATAAAGTATCATACCCTTATCGTTGTTCTCAGATGAGTGAATTTAGGGTAGCTTATTTGTTCAATCGATTAACGCAGAGAGTGATCAAATGTCGGCATCGGATAATTTCATGCTAGGTTATGACAGCCCGTCGCTATTAGCATATAAAGACTGAGCTGTTTTACCAGACCGATAATTTTCTCTTCAATCTATTGATTCAACGCCAATGACTGACGACTCTCAACTAGTCATCCGAGGGGTTCAATCGCGTACATTCTTGACTGATATTTTTTATTAGATTTCAGCTTAAAAAAATGCAGAAAACGCTTTTTTGAGGTATTCTTAAATTAAATTATTACTTAATGGTTGAAAGGAGTTTTTATGAATCGATTGCTAACAATTTTTGAAGAAAAATTTGCGCCTAAACTTATCAAAATCAGCGAAAATCGTTTTCTAGTCGCTGTACGAAACGGTGTGGCGATCACCATGCCACTAACGATCATCGGTAGTTTATTTTTGATTTTAGCCAATCTACCATTTGCTGGTTGGTCTGAATTTATGGGGGTTTTTGGTGAGAAATTAGGGGCAGCTAGCAATTTTACTTTTGGAATCCTCGGTTTGGTTGCTTGTATTGGGATCGCTTATTATTTGGCTTTGTCTTATGAGATCGACGCCGTTGGATCGATCGTCTTAGCCGTATGTGCTTTTTTACTTTTACAAGCCACTGATGATTGGACGATCGATGTTACTTCATTAGGTGCGACAGGACTTTTTACAGGTATTGTCACAGCGATTTTGACGGTAATTATCCACCATTTTTTTATCAAACATCATTTGGTGATCCGAATGCCGCAAGGAGTGCCGCCGGCTGTGGCAAAAAGTTTTGCTACTTTGATTCCTGGAGCTGCTATTATCACGGGTGCATGGGTAATTAGGGTCCTATTGGAGTTCAATGTTAATTCCTTTATTCAAATCATTTTCTCCCCTTTAGCGGTGGGACTAAATTCACTACCGGGGATGCTATTGTATACATTTTTGATTTTATTATTATGGTGCTTGGGGATCCATGGAAGTAATGTCATGGGCAGTATCGGTGATCCGATCTTTTTGACGTTATTAGCACTTAATACAGAAGCTTATAATGCAGGGGAACCCTTACCTAATATTTTTGCGGGTGGATTTTACATCATGTTTTTATGCTATGGTGGAACGGGTTCGACCTTAGGCTTGATTATCAATATGCTTTTATCTAAGAAAAAAGCTTACCGTTCCTTAGGTAGGATGGCCTTACCTTCCGCTATTTTTTGTATCAATGAACCAATTATCTTTGGTTTTCCGATCGTCATGAACCCGATAATGATGATTCCTTTTATTCTGACGCCATTAGTATTATGTACGGGAACTTATTTTTTATCAGTGACCAATATTATTGGGCGGATCATGTTCAATCCTCCTTGGACAACGCCCCCCTTTATCAATACGTATCTAGCTACCGGCGGAAATATTCCAGCGGTTTTATGGAGTATTGTTTCTTTATTTATCAGCGTGGCCATCTATTATCCGTTCTTTAAAATCAGTGAACGAAGCTTGATCGAGGAAATGGAGAACGCCGAGAAAAATGACCCGGATCCAATCAGCTTAAAATCATAATTAAAAGGAGTTGACTTAAAAAAATCCTAAGTCGCCTCCTTTTTTATTAACGGCTGACTAAAGCAGCTTCTTTATTTAAAAAGTATGGACGATAATAAGCTGTCGCATTACTCATTGGTAAAATTTCTTCAGACAAATGAATACCAAGTGTTTGGATTATATAGTTTCTTCTGGCTTGCATCCTGTGCCACATCTCGGGATACTCCGCTTGTATTTTAAGGCATAATTTTTGATCGGCTAAAAGGATGCCACCTTCACAACTTGCCCCAGCGTAACCAGGGACAGAAGGAATAATATCTAATTGAAAAAGCATACCGCTTTGAATCATTTCGTCAGAATCGGGATAGATGGGGGAAGCTAGCCACTCTTCATCTGCACACAAATGTCCTGGATTTAAATGCCAGCCATATTTTTCTTTTGGTAATACTGCTTCTATTTTTTGATAGATTTCTCCGCCAGTCAGGCCAATTTTAATTGTTTCTAACCAAGTAATAAGCGCTCCAAAATATGGTTTTGCTACTCGATCTAGATAATCTTTTTCCTCTGCAGGAAGTTCTTCAGTTACAGTTACCGCATAGCCGTTGCGGCTTTGTAGGCCGCCTTTGTAGCCGACAGTCATCGAAATATGATCACCTAATTGAATTTTTTTGGTGGTAGGATATAGATTAGCTTTTTCAAATCGTTCCCCCGTTGCCATAATTGTTACGACACTGGGAGTCTGTCCCGCAGCATTTAAATAGCCGCCGACTTCCATTTCACTTTTTCCAAGTTCTAATTGATCCATAGCTGATAAAATCCCATTTCCAGCCAAGATGGCTCCAAATTCATAGTGTGCGATTTCATTTTCATTATTTGTAATGCGAGCACCATTTAATCCAATCATTAAATCAGTAGCATTTTTGAATTGGGCAATCGGTGCCGCTGCCATTAAGCCTTCGACCAAGAAATACGGAAGATCGTAGAGAACGGAATTATCATCAGTTGAACTAGTAAATTTTTTCCACCCGATCAATCCAATCGTTTTAGCATGATCGATTTGAGCTTGATTAAGAATTTGTGCGACGCTCAGCACGGTATCCATTGGCTGATTTGGTAGTGAAAGATGCGGCATATGGATGGCTTCGGCTTCAATTCTAGCTAAAGATGCTTTATTAAGATTCTCATTCCCTAAAATTAAAAAAGCCTTTCCATTTGCATGTAATACTAATAGCGCTTCTTCAAAGCGTGGAACAAAGCCGGTTAAATATTCAAAATTTCCGCCATGTTCCAAATCAGCATAGATCACAACAGCATCTAATTGTTCTTGTTCCATTTTTTTTAGTATCTTATCTTTGCGATGGTTAATCGTTTCATCCGTTAGCTGGACAGGTTTTAGTACTTTATCGAGTTGAGGTGCAGTTATTTTATCAAATTTGATCACTAGTCGTAACTCCTTTATTTTTTTCTATCATAGCACAGTCATAAGTAATAAAATAGCCATTTAGACCGAAGTTCTTTTTTATTTCTGTAGCTAATAATTCGCTTTATTAGTAAAAATTAGATAAAATTATTACTATAAAGATTATTTTTTTAAGGAGTTTTCAAATGAAGACACTAATAAACTCATCTACCTATCGACGGCTTCAATTTGTCGAATTTTTAGATCAGATGCCCTCTTGGTTCGATACTAAAGAAATTGCTCAAAAAATAGGGTGTTCTGTAAAAACATTGTTATCAGATATCACTTTTATTAATGAATTTTGGGGTCGATATGTCTATATTGAATATTCAAAATTTCAGGGTGTACGTTTAAATAATATTACCTCCAATAAATTGAGCAATATCTATAATTTGGTTTATTCTGAGTCAGTAGAATTTCAATTTGTTGAAAAAATGCTTTCAGAAGCAAATCAAGATGCGGATTATTGGATCAATGAATTATTCATTAGCGAAGCTTCGTTCTATCGAATGGTCAATACCTTGGAAGATTTCTTAAAACGGCGTGGATTAACTTTAGAAAGAGCGCCTTTTAGAATAACTGGTCCTGATGAACGGTGGGTTCGCTTCTTTTATCAACAATATTTTTCTGAAGCGTATGGGGTGAAAAAATGGCCATTCACTATTAGCCATGAAGAAACTATTTGTTTTATTATGCGTGCTTCGACTGAATTTGATGTAGCTTTAGATGATCGTGAAATTCAAGAAGCAGCTTTTTTATTTGTCGTCTCCTTAAAACGAATGCATCAAGGTTTTTATTTGCCTCAAGAAGTTTATGATGAAGAAGACGATACCATCGATAAAGTATTGAATTATAGCACTCCCCTTGCTGAAAATTTAGTACGCAATACCGATTATAACTTATCAAATAAATGGTATCGTGAAATAAGCCGTACAGTCTTTCATGAATTTTATAATTGGGACAATCCCCAACAGATGATTCGAATTCAAGAGAAAATTGAGACTTTTTTAGACACTCTTTCTGATACAGTACAATTTCCTATCATCCAAGAAGATAGACAAAAAATTATTCAAACTATGATGACCTGGTATGTCGAATATAATTTTTACCCTTATCGTCTAGATATGTTGTATGACAAACATCAGAAATTTGCACGCGAAATCCAGACTGTCTATCCTATATTTTCAACTTTAGTAAAAATATATTTAGAGGATATTGAAAAAAAAGCCCCTGAGTTATGGACGGATATTCGATTAACCAATGTTTATTATCTCTTGATGAAAGAATGGCGGCACCTGTCTACACAGTTAGAAAATTTGAGACGTAAAGTCTCTATTATCGTTGTAAGTGACCTAGGGCAACGTCATGCAGAGATGACTCAAGAATTTTTGCTGGCAAATTATCCTAATCGAATTGTTGTTTCGATTTATAAAGAGGCTGTTTTATTTACCGGTCCAGAAGATTTCAAGCAATTTGATCAATATGATATCGTACTAAGTAATAATCCAATCAAAGGATACGATAAGAAAAATGTGTTGATCGTAAATAATTTTTTCTCGGCTTCTGACCGAGAAAATTTAGTGAACTTCATTGTAGCGATTCAAAAATGTGCCTCACAAACTCACTTGAAGAGCTTAGGAAATATCAAATTAAAAACAGCCAAAGAAATTTATTTTTCACAACCTTTTATACAATAAAAAACCACGTCGTGTCAGCATTTCGTTAACACGACGTGGTTTTATTTACTGGCAAAGATGATTAAGTTGTAATCGTCATTGATACAAGTTTGTAAGGTAATTCGTTCTCCTCCGCTTGCACTAGTAATTTGATCCCAATAATTCACGCCGTCCGTTCCAGTTGCTGAATCGTTAACTGTAACAATTTGATTCACTGTGTAATTCGTTACAGTATTGTTTTCGTCTGATACGGCAATAGTGGCCCCTGTTGAGACTGAAAATAGAACATTGAATATCCCTGGATTATGACCAATGAAATGTGTATTCGATCCGTCTTCACCGGATTGGACAGAAGCTCCTCCCCAAGTAGCTACTTGAGTATGATCTGCATCAATAATAGCTTGTCCATTTCCTTGTCCAGCGTTCGTATAAGAAATAAATTGCCCATTTATATTTAACTGATTTCGTTGGATAGATTGTTGATTTGGGGTTGTTTCTTCGGATGTAGTCTCTGAAGCGGTCTGTTCTTCAACTAATGTTGTTTCTTCAGTATAATAGGTTTCTTCTTGAGTTGGTTCTTCAGAAGTTTGTTCGGCAATATTTGTATTATCAGTAGGAGTATCTGCTTCATCTAAGGGTTCCACAACGGATTCTTCTATATTTTTTGCTTCTTCAGATGTCTCAGTACTTGATGTAGAAGCATTTTCTTTTTCTTCAGTATCGCTAACATTCGATTCAGTAGACGCTTCACTAGAATTTGCGATGGATGAATTTGTTGTTTCGCTAGTCACTAATTGTTCGCTTGTATCTGAATGTTGAGATTGATCAAATGGATTCGTAGCAGCATACACGGCACTAGTAGTAAAAAACAAAGCAGCAATAAAGATAAATTTTATATGAGTGTTCATGTTGTTTTCCTCCTAGTTTGTTGTTGTTTTATCTGTCTTAACCATACCGTATATACAGGAGATTATGTTGTAAATCATTCCTTAGATAACAAATATTATTATATTTTCATAGTTGCTAAGTACTGATATCAAGCGTTTAATCCTTACTTTCATAACTTTCTATTACAGAGACAAAAGTGGTCGAGCAAAATTTTCAGTTTTAATAATTTTACTTTTTCAATCGTTATATAAATTTAGTTATTAAATAATATTTTTTTGGAAATGTAAAATAAAATGTTTTGTCATTTTTTTCTATCGTATAGTAAAATAAGAAAATTTTTTTATTTACTTTTTGTCCTTCCTAATGTAAAATTATTAAGAATTTAATATGGGAATGAGTGTCTCCCTTAGATTTTTCTTAAACCGCTAATCAAGCTGATGACTTCTACAATCTTTTTTGTTGTAGGGATCATTGGCTTTTTTTTATTTTTTTAGGAGGGTTCTAATTGCTATGGAAGTAAATAAAATAGACAACGCAGATCGTCGAAGAAGGGATTTAAAAGCTCTGATTATCTTTTATTGTTTAATAACATTAACAAGTATCATCACAGGAATTGTTTCACATTATTTATTAGCTGGGCTTCATTTTGTAACAAACTATCGGGAGCAACATAATTACTTATTGTATTTTTTGCCCCTGATAAGTATGCTAACGGCCTTTACCTATCAAAAATTTGGTAATGGATCTCAAAAAGGAAATAATTTGATCATTGAAAGTACTGAAAAAGCAACAAAAGTACCTGGTAGAATGGCAATCTTTACTTTTATTTTTACCTTGCTCTCTCACTTATTCGGAGCTTCTGTAGGTCGTGAAGGAAGTGCTGTTCAAATCGGCGGCGTCTTTGCAAACAAAGCCGCTGATGCTTTTCATTTAGCAAAGAATTACCGAAAATCATTGATTCATGCAGGAATCAGTGCAGGCTTTGCGTCTATTTTCGGCACACCATTAGCAGGAGCCTTTTTCGGAATGGAAATGGCATATGTGGGTAATTTAGAACGTGCTGCACTTATCCCCTGCTTTTACGCTTCCTATTTGGCTAATTACGTTTCGCTTGCAATGGGAACTGTTCATGAGCAACATTTAATAGGAGCGATTCCTCACTTAGACATTAAGTTGATTTTAGTCGTGTTACTTGCTTCGATCTTTTTTGGTCTTTTTGGACATTTATTTGCTTTACTTACTCATACGTTGAAACATCTTTATAGTCAAATATTCAAAAACTATTTAGTGCGCGCTTTTTTATCAGCTTCAATCGCCGTATTGGTTATCTGGCTATTACATAATCAGTTATTCATAGGTTTAAGTTTACCTTTACTAGATGATTCATTTGCAGGAAAAACAACTTTCTATGAACCAATTGAGAAATTGATCGTCACCGCCCTTAGTTTAGGTTCTGGTTTACAAGGTGGTGAAGTAACGCCCCTTTTCACGATCGGTGCTTCACTAGGTAGCAGCTTCGGAAATTTATTTGGAATTTCACCAGCCTTTTTAGCAGCATTAGGGATGATCTCCGTATTTGGCTGTGCAGCAAATGCTCCACTTACGACAATCATGTTAGGTATTGACCTTTTTGGTTCAAATGCTCTACCTTATTTTGTTCTGGCAGCTTTTATCAGTTATTATGTCTCAGGCCATCAAGGAATTTATACTTCACAAACAATTGTTCGCTCAAAAAGTATTTTCTTTAAAAACCAAGAAGGCTATCGTATCGGGACACTTAAAGACGTCGTGAAAAATAAAAAATAGATCATAAACGTCCTAGTCATAAAAGCAATGATTAGGGCGTTTGTCTATCCTTAAGGACGATAAATTTTCGTTTGCAAATATTTTATATGCAATATTTTTAGCCCTTTAATTCAAAGGCAAAAAAAAACGCTCTAGTTTCCTAGAACGCTCGGTTATTACACGATTCCATTATCGATTTGTTTTAATTTTTGATAATGCTTATTACTATTATTCAATTCCGTTGGTGTTCCTTGCATGGTCAGTTCCCCATCCTCAATGAAGATAACTTGATCCATGGCTTCTATTCCTTGTAGATGATGTGTGATCCAAATAATTGTTTTATCCTTCAATTCATTAAAAAAAGTATTGATTAACTGCTGCTCAGTTACAGGATCCAATCCAACAGTAGGTTCATCCAGTAAGATGATCGGTACTTTTTGTAATAAAATTCGGGCAAGTGCCAATCGCTGTCTTTCACCGCCAGAAAAACGTAATCCCGCTTCATCAACCATTGTTTCTAGCTTGTTGGGCAAGTTCTCAACCAATTTTCTTAATCCGACTCGTTCAAGAACCGACCATAACTCAGTATCTGTTGCTGATTCTCGGCCAATCCGAATATTATTCGCAATCGTTGTATGGAATAAATAAGGTGTCTGATGAATAACACCTAGATACTGACTAATCGCATCACCAAACTGATCTGTCTCAATATTATTTAAGGTAATTTTTCCTTTAGTCGCCTTCAAATCACCACGAATTAAATTGGCTAAAGTACTTTTACCTGAACCACTCCGGCCTAAAATCGCTATTTTAGCTCCCGGAACTAATTGCAAATCAATTCCTGCTAAAACTTCTTTGGGACTATTCGGATAGCGATAATGAACATCCTCTACTACTAAAGTTATCGGTTGATTGATCTTTGGAATCTCAGTAATTATTTGGTTGATTTCGGGTAAAGCATTTAAATTTTCAATTGAATCCTTATAAATATTGGTTTCTTGTGCTGCAGCTGGTAATGGCGCAAAAGCATCGATTAGTGGGAAAACCGATAAAACAAACGCGGCGATCCAATTAGCAGCCCCTCCATGATTTCCAGGGAAGATTTTGCTTGTCCATAACAATAAAGCTAATGTAATGATCCCGAACATCAGTTGTAAAATAAAATTACGTTTTCGCTGAAATTTCTGAATCTTCCGAGTTACTTTCCATAGTTCTGCTTCAGAAGTTTCATGATGATTCACGTAATCCTGTCCTCTTTGACTAAAAATCCAATCGGAGACACCTAGAACATTATCCGTCAAATCACTATATAAATTATTTTTCATTTGTTTTTGCTGTTCCTGACGAGCGCCGTTAATGATCACTGACCATAACGGCAATAAAAATACCACGACGCCTAATAGTAACAACATTGCTAGTGCAAAAAATGGAGAAAAGTACCCTAATCCAATAATCAGGAAGGCATACAATATCCAGGCAATAATTGTTGGAAATATCGTTCTTAAATACAAATTTTGAATGTGATTGATATCTTCAGATAGTAATCCTAAGATATCTCCTGTTCGATGATTTTGTTTGAAAAAAATCGCATCTTGTTCCAATGAATCATAGAGCTTCACTCTTAAATTCGAGGTCATCTTTAACACCCAGTTATGACTTACTAAGCGTTCAATGTAACGAAATACAGGTCGACCAATCCCAAAAGCACGCGTTAAAACAATTGGAATATAGATCAATAAAATATTCTCTGGCAAGGAAGCTGCTCGGCTGATCAAATAGCCGGAGTTGAACATCAATGCTCCTGCGCAGAAGAACGTAATAAAACCTAGGATCAAAGCAAGAATCAAAGATTTTTTATATTGTTTGAAGAAGGGTTTTACCCATTCATCTGTTTTCAAAACTTGAAATAAACCGATTCGATTCATACTTTTTCACCTCGCAATGCCTGAGTTAATTTAACAAAAGCGCCATTTTTCTGTTTTAATTCTTCGATCGTTCCTTTTTCGACTAACTTGCCTTCATCCATCACAAGAATATAATCCATTTCAGCTAACCAATGAAGTCGATGTGTTGCAAAAAAGACTAAATGCTTTTCCATTAATGGCAGCATCCGCTCTTTTATCTCTACTTCGGTTTCGATGTCTAAATGCGCTGTCGGTTCATCAAATAATAATATTTTTCGTTCTTGGTTTAAAAAGGCACGAGCTAATGCAATCCGCTGGGCTTGCCCACCACTCAATGGGCGTTCTCCCTCACCGAGTTTGGTATCTAACCCGTCTGGAAGTTCTGCGAGTAATTCAGTTAATCCAGTAACCTCAATCGCTTGTAGAATTTCTTCGTCAGTAGCATTCGGATGATAAAAGGCAATATTTTCTCGCATAGAGCGTTGGAAAATATAAGGATTTTGTGGAATATATATTAATTGTTCCTGCCAATTCGGTTGGTCAAAAGCCTTTATCTCAATATCGTCAAAAGTAATTTGACTTTTATTCGGTCGTAAAAAGCCGCTCAGTAAATTAATCAGTGTCGATTTTCCGGATCCACTCATCCCGATGATTCCAATTTTTTGATAGCCCTTAACTGAAAAGTCTACTTCAGCCCCTAACTTATCCTCGTAATTATATTGTAATGCTACGGCCAATCGACTGTCTTTGTCCCAGCTAGGCAGTGGCAGCTTTTCATCTTGGTTCTCAAGTATATCTAAAATTTTGTTTACATCATCCATGGCATTTTTTCCATCAAGTGTTGCGTGATAATCGCTGGAAAAATCTCTGATCGGTAAAAAATACTCGGGCGCTAAAATTAATACTGTTAGCGCTGGAAAAAGAAAAATTTCTTCGTTAATCAAACGTAAACCTAATAAGACCGCTACGACTGCTACTGATAGTGTCGTAAAAAAGTCTAAAGCAAATGTCGATAATATTGCCACTTTTAATGTACTCATAGTTGCTTCACGGAACCGTTCACTAGTCGAAAAAATACTACGACTATATTGTTTGCTGATACCAAAAAATTTTAATGTATCGATTCCTCTCAATGAATCAATAAAATGATTGGATAACAGTTGAAAAACTTTGTATTGTTTATCCGCCTTACTTTGAGCAGCATAACCCAGAATAATCATAAAGATAATGATCAATGGGAAAACAACTAATAAGACAATTCCAGACTGCCAGTCTAAGAGAAATATCATTACTAATAAAATCCAAGGAATGATCATCATATTTAGCATTTTAGGCACTATCAAATGAAGATATTCTTCAACTTGATTGATACCATCTAATGCTGTTGTTACAACACTTCCAGTGCCTTGTTTTTGAACAACTTGAGGGCCTAAACGAAAAATTTTCGTTAATAATTGACTCCTTAATCCACGTGCTTGTTCATAAGCATAATCTTCTAAAACTTGTTCTCTTAAATAGGTCATCAAATGACGCAATACATAAGCAACAAAAAAAAGACCTAGCCAAATAAATTGGTTACGTATGACTTCCCCACTCCATAAATTCGTGATTGACCGTGCTAATCCATAAGCTTGGCCAATGATAAAGATTGCTTGCAAGATCGATGATCCTGCAAGCAATCCAAGAATTTTTTTGATACCAGGAAGTTGTAATAACTTCTTATCGATCATTGTTGAACCCCCACCGCATGCGGATGTTTGATCCGTTTACGGAAAATGTAATATGTCCATGCTGTGTAAGCGAGCACGAATGGTAAAATCGTCAACGAAATATATGACATAATTCGTAACGTATACGGACTAGATGAAGCATGTTGAATCAATAAATCATTTCCTGGAATTGAACTAATCAAAACGCGTGGGAATAGTCCGCTGAACAATAATGCAACTAGAGCAAGCATAGTAAAGCCGCTAGCTAGAAATGCCAATAATTCTTTCTCTTTAAAGACAGAGATATTGGCGATGACCGTCAATACTACAATGACGACTAACAAGGCAAGAGTCACCGTAAAATGATTTTGGAAAAAGTCTGTTTTGAAATACATTAAAACTGCAAAGGCAATTAAACCTACATACAAAACACCGTATAAAACTTGCGCATAATTTTTCGCACGAGCCCGGATTGGGCCTTCTGTTCGTAACGAAATATAATTCAAACCATGTAAATAACATAATAAGGTCAAAGCCACACCACCAACTACAGAGAACAAGTTGATATAATCAGTAAATGTAGCCATCATATTATGGTTGGCATCCATCGGCATTCCTTGAATCATACTGATAAATAAAATACCAAAGAAAAATGGCACAATAAAACTGCCAATCGTCAATGTCCAATTCCAAATATTCTTATATTTTTTGGGCATGTGACTTCTAAATTCAAAAGAAACACCTCGAATGATCAAGCCAAATAAAATCGCAAATAATATTAAATAGTAGCCGCTAAATAATGAGGCATACCAGTAAGGAAATGAAGCGAACATAGCGCCTCCGGCAGTGATCAGCCAAACCTCATTTCCGTCCCAGACTGGTCCAATCGTCTCAACAACTTGATCTTTTTCATGTTCATCATGAGCAAGTGTTCGCACTGACATCCCAACACCGAAGTCAAAACCTTCTAAAAAGAAGAAACCTGCAAATAAAATACCGATCAATAAAAACCAAAAAAATTGTAAACTACTCATTCGTAAACGCCCCCTTATCAAAAGGATCTATCGATGGATCTCGATCAGGATCAATCGTACCTTCTATTTCAGGTCCCTTATTCAATTCACGCTTCACTAAATAAATCATTGTGATCGCTAAGCCCGAAAATAGTAAAAAGTAAACGATATTGGAAATCAATAAAGAGGTCGCTGATACATTTGGCGACACGCTGTCTTTAATGGTAAACAATCCATAAACAGTCCATGGATAACGGCCTAATTCCGTGACTAACCAACCTGCAGTATTGGCTAAAAATGGTGCAAACGTACATAATCCCATGATCCACAACATCCATTTTTTTTCGTATAAAATCGGATTTTTCTTTCTTGTTAAAAATAATCCTGCTACAGCCACAAAAAGCATCAACATACCAAAACCAGCCATGATCCGGAAACTCCAAAATAGCGTATTTACCGGCGGATAATAATTTTTAAACCCGTGTTCTTCGATCAATTCTTGATTGACCGTGTTCATCCCCTTGATCGATCCAGAGGGTTTTCCGTAAGATAAAATACTCAAGACATACGGTACTTTGATTCCGAATACTTGTGAATGTTCTTTTTCATTTGCCCAAGCAATCAATGTCCATGCAGCCGGATCACCGGTATCTTCATATGTTCCTTCCATTGCCGCAAATTTCATTGGTTGCTCTTCAATCAGAGCTTTCATCTGCAAATCACCGGCGGTCAGTACTGCCAATGAACCTAACAAAGTAATCACTAATCCGACTCGCATTGATTTTTTAAAGAACGCCCGCATCAGTGGATCTTTTCTTTTAATTAATTGGAACGCTGCTAAACCAGCAGCAATCATCCCACCCATCGTAATCGCTGCTGCAATTACGTGAGAAAATTCATACCAAACTTGATGATTGGTCAATAATGCACTAAAATCGGTCATTTCTGCTCGACCATTACGAAGGGCATAGCCAACCGGATGCTGCATAAAACTATTTGCAGTCAAAATCCAGAAAGCTGATAAGATTGAAGCGATAGTTACTAACCACATAAAAATGACATGGGTGAGTGGTTTGACCCGATCCCACGTAAAAATCCAGAGTCCTAAGAAAGTCGACTCCATAAAAAATGCTAACAATGCTTCTACTGCTAAAGGCGCACCAAAAATATCCCCGACAAAACGAGAATAATCAGACCAGTTCATTCCAAATTGAAATTCTTGAATGATCCCGGTCACGACCCCTACCGCAAAGCTTAATAAAAAGATATTTCCCCAAAACTTCGCCAATTGACGATATTTCTCATTCTTCGTTTTAACATATAAAGTTTCCATAATGGCAACAACTAATCCCATCCCAATTGAGAATGGTACGAAGAAAAAGTGAAATACGGTCGTCATCGCAAATTGAAAACGAGCCAACGTCACTATATCCATATTGATTCCTCCCCTACTATTGTGAATAAAAAAACGATAATAAAGCCCTTACTATCTAACTATAAGCTTAATAAAAAGAATTGCCAAATTTTCAGCTTAAACTGCATTTTTATGAATGTATACGAGAAAATTCGTCCTAGAGAAATTATCAAAAATAGATGATTTTGAGAAATCAAATTTTTGTTTTTTTAATTAATTTAATGACTATTAATTGAACTATGATAGTTTTTCACATAGAAAAAACAAAAAATTCGTTTTACTACTTTTTTATTACTACATAAAAAAAAGACCACCTTAAATGGTGGTCTACAGGGGTTCAGAACCGAAATAAACTTCTAAATGTCGTGGCAATACTTCAATGTCCAGCGGTAACTCTGGTCCCTCATCGCCATCAACACTTGGATGTAATTCGGCGTCTTCTTTGATGGTTAAACGTCCTTTGGTAAATGGTTTATAACCAATATTTTCCGTCGATTGATCGACTCCTTTAACAATATCAGGAACACTTTTTAAAGTGTCGGTGATTGTTTGGTCTTTCAGATAAAGTAAATACAACTTACCATCATTTGCTTTTGCGTCTGGAACAATGTTTTGGAAGCCACCCACCGTTCGAGTCAATACAATGACTACCGCACTACTCTCAATCTCACTTTCTTCTCCATCAATTTCCAATTCAAAGTGATACGTTTTATTATTCAGCACCTGTTTAACGCCAGAGATAAAGTAAGCCAATTTGCCAAACTTAGTCTTCTCTTCCACCTCCACATCACTGATTGCTTCAGGTATTCCACCTACTGCGACGATATTCATAAAATAATCATCATTGATTTTACCGATATCCAAATCGATTGTTCGCTCTACATCAAAATCCGAAATAGCTTTTTGTGGATGCATCGAAATATTTAGTGAACGTCCTAAATCATTGACTGTTCCTAATGGAAAAAATCCAAATTTGGGGCGATACTCTTGTTCAGCTAATCCGCTGATGGCTTCATTGACTGTCCCATCTCCTCCCATAGCAAAAACGCTGTCGACTTTTTCTTCAGCTGCTTGTTTTGCAAATTCGGTCGCATCGTTAGCTTTCGCTGTTCGTTTGACTTCTACCTCATCAAAAAAAAGACTTAATTTACGTTCAGCTTGGCTTTCATATTCTAATGCTTCTTCATTTCCGGAGCTTGGGTTGACGATCAATACTGCTTTTTTCATTCGTACTCATCCTCTCGAATATCTGGCTAGCTTATTTTTATATTTACAGTATAACAGGGTTTTTAGATATCTTTCTTCAAGACGACTCAATAAAAAAAGACAGAAACATCAACGTTTCTGTCTTTTTACTTCTATTATGTTTAAATGAAAAATTTAGTCGTTCAGATTGTACCGTAATTTCATATGCTCAGAACCAGAAATCACCATATCGCCAAATAATTTTGTTTGACGAGTTAACGATTCAGCCGCTAGTTTTTCGTTCGCAGCTTCTAGGAATTTTTGAACATCTTTTTGATCTGCCACTGCTTTATCTGTTTCATTTTGAATACGGTGATAAGCTGACATCGCTTCTAATTCAAACGTATTGCGGAAGTCAACATAGAAGTTGTAATCCGTATCTCCTAGCAAAGCAGTTGCACAACTCAACCAGTACATATTATTCAAATCGAAAGTCCCTGTCGCATCTTTATAGCAAGCAGGTGTGTCATTCACATTAGCATAAAACGGAACGACTGTATTAAAGGTGTTTGCACCATAGGCTAACCAATGTACCCCAGCGATCTCATCTGCAACACCATTACGAATTTGTAGAATATGAACATTATGATTACGATTGATACCGATTGGACGGATCAATGTTTTTTCAGTTTCAGTACCGTCACCATAAGGATCAAATTTAGTATTTTCAAAATGTGAACTCAAAACAAATTTCACATCTTCGATTGATATTTTTCGATTTGCACGACAAATGAATGGTAAATCTTGGTCCATCATGTCATGTTCTGCATCTGGTGTAAAGTATTTTTGACCGTACCATGCACGTGGATTATTGTAGACAGTATCTTTAATTGATGCACTGCCGAAGATATGGCGTAGATTATACCCTTCAAAATCAGGATTTAAATGATTTTCTTCGATTAGATCTTTTAAATCAGCTGAGCACAATGTATCTGCAGAATCAAAATCGAACGTATCGATATTCATGCGGTTTGGTGCAACGACATAGGCGTCATCTGGAATACGAACTGCTGCCCAATGATGACCGCCGATTGTTTCTAACCACCAAACTTCTTCTTTATCAGAAAAAGCAATTCCATTTGGTTCGTAGGTACCAAATTCTTTTAGTAACGCACCTAAACGTTCTACCCCTTCACGTGCACTATGGATATAAGGTAAGACTAAGGTTACGATGTCCTCTTCTCCAATACCTCCATCTACATATGGATCGATTCCTTGGATTCTAGGATTTGTTGTGATCGTTTCTGTTGCTGACATTGCAACATTTTCACTATTGATTCCTGCTGCTGGCCAAATACCATTGGTCAAAATAGAGTTTGGCATTGACGTATAGCGTAATGGGTTATCTGGCAATGCAATTTTAACTCCGCTGATAACCGCTTGATAATTTTTTGGTTGCTCTTCTGGTTGAACTACCACGAAGCGTTGTGGGTCTAAAGCTTCATGCCCATCATCGTTCCTTGAAATAATAGTTGAGCCATCGATCGATGCTTTCTTTCCGACTAGTACCGTAGTACAAGATCCTTTTACTCGTTTTGTCATACTTGAAACACTCTCCCTTTTCATGGTAGCTCAAGTATAACGCTAAAAAAAATAAATACCAAACGAAAGCCTAAAACAGGTTTTTTTAAACAAAAAAATCAATCTTTTTTATTTAAACTGACTATCAAATGATTTTTGCTAACAGTTTTTTGGTTTCTGCAATGCCATCTTCATAAAGCGATTGAACAATTTTCGAGCCGATCACTACACCATCACAAACTTGTTCAAAATTTCCAACATGTTCTTTCGTCGAAATACCAAAACCTGCAAGTACGGGAATATCACTGAACGCTTTGATGTTTGCTAAATGTTTTGTTAAATCCGTCCGATAATTTTGATCTGTCCCGGTTATTCCATTGACAGTAACAGCATAAACGAAACCTTCAGCTTCTGAAACCAATGTCTGAATTCGTTCACTAGAACTAGTCAATGATATTAACGGCAGCAGTGCGATGTCCGCTAAATCTTCTAAAATCAGTGCTCGATGCTCATAGGGTAGATCCGGGATGATCAAACCTTTCACATCCGTTTTTTGTAGATCAGTTACGAGGTTTTTAATTCCATAATGAAAAAAAGAATTACTGTAGCCCATCAGTATTAACGGAACAGAAAAGTTATTTTCTGTTAATATCGCAATAATTTTTTTCAAGGTTACTTGATGTTCAAAAGCCCGGATTCCCGCTGCTTGAATCATTGGTCCATCTGCTACTGGATCAGAAAAAGGAACGCCGAGTTCAATCGCTGAAGCACCGGATTCAATCAACATTTCGATTTCTTGTGGTAATTGGGCTAGCCCTTGAGCTCCAGCCATGATATATGGCACAAATAATTTTTCGTTCACTGCTTTGTCTTTTAGAATTCTCGTCAATGCTTTCATTTTTCCGCCTCCAATTCTTTGACTTGCTGGACGTCTTTATCTCCTCGACCAGATAGATTCATCACGATGATTTGATCTTTTTCCATTGTTGGAGCAACTTTCATCACTTGAGCTAGAGCATGTGAACTTTCTAAAGCCGGAATGATCCCTTCTAAACGTGAGAGATAATGAAAGGCTTCTAGTGCTTCTTGATCTGTGATCGCCGCATACTCTGCTCGACCAATTTCATGTAAAAATGAATGTTCTGGACCAATACCGGGATAATCCAAGCCAGCTGAAATCGAAAAAGCTTCTTGAACTTGTCCGTCGTTGTCTTGTAATAAATGCATTTTTGCACCATGCAATATCCCGACGCTGCCCTTATTGATCGAAGCCGCATGTTCATTAGTCTCTAAGCCAAGCCCAGCTGCTTCAACCCCCATCAGACGAACTGTTTCATCTTCAATAAATGGATAAAATATCCCCATCGCATTACTGCCTCCGCCGACACAAGCAATCACGAGATCCGGCAAACGCCGTTCTGCGGATAAAATTTGTTTACGGGTCTCGATCCCGATCACACTTTGATAATCACGAACAATTTCTGGAAAAGGATGTGGTCCTAAAACTGATCCCATCACGTAATGCGTATCTTCGACGGTTGCTACCCAATAACGCAACGCCTCATTGACAGCATCCTTTAAGGTTTTACTGCCTGAAGTTACGCTTTCAACTCTTGCGCCTAGCAATTCCATTCTAAAAACATTCAAGGCTTGACGTTTAACATCGACTTCTCCCATAAAAATAGTGCATTCCATTCCAAAAAGTGCAGCAGCTGTTGCTGTCGCCACGCCATGTTGTCCCGCACCTGTTTCAGCTACAACTTTTCGTTTGCCCATTTTTTTAGCCAACAGTACTTGACCTAAAGCATTATTGATTTTATGCGCACCCGTGTGATTCAAGTCTTCCCTTTTTAAATAAATTTTTGCCCCCCCTAATTCTTTAGTCAATCGTTCGGCGTAGTATAATGGATTTTCCCGCCCCACATATTGTTTTAAATAATACGCAAGTTCTTTTTGGAAGTTTTCATCTACTTTTGAGGCTTCGTAGGTCGTTTCTAATTCTTGGATGGCATACATTAATGTTTCTGGGATAAATTTCCCACCATATTCGCCATAAAATCCTGCTTGATTGGGTTCATGGTACATGTTTTATTCCTCCTAATAATTTTCTTTATCTGCTTGTTTGACCGCTCGACAAAAAGCAAAAATTTTACTTAAATCCTTCTCCCCGTCTGTTTCGACTCCGCTAGAGACATCGACAACTTGTGGATCGAAATGATGGATCGCGCTTGCTACATTGGTTTCATTCAAACCACCAGCAATCCATAATTTTTCTTTTGGCAATGATTGGACGTCGACTAAATCCCAGTCAAAGGTTTTCCCTGTTCCGCCCATATATCTTTCGGGAGGGGCGTCAAGCAGTAAATAGGGGTACTTGTTAGTGTTAAATGATTGATCTTTCGCTACATTGATCGCTTTAATGATTGGACGATAACAGCTATCTAATCGATTTTCTCCATGAATTTGAACAAGATCCAATCCAGCAACCGCAATCCTGCTTTCGACTGTTGCTGAATTAGGAGCAACAAAGACACCTACCTTTTTTATCTCCTTGGGTAAGTCTGTTGTTAACAAACGGACCTTTTCAGGTGAAATTTTTCTAGTACTCTCCGCAAAAACAAAACCTAAATATTCAGCACCTGCAATGACCGCTGCTTCAATACTCGCTCGATTCGTTAAACCACAAATTTTTATTTTGGTCATTGCAATCCCTTCAATTCCTTTATTTTTTTCATTGGATCAACTACCGTCATCAGCGTCTCGCCGATTAATACTCCTTGATAATAAGGTAAGATTTTTTCAATATCTTGACGATTTTTAAATCCTGATTCACTGACAAAAATTGTTTCACCGATGGCCTGCTTTAATTCGACACTCGTTTCGATGGAAACTTGAAAAGTCTTTAAGTTACGATTATTTACTCCAATTATTTTTGCACCTAGTAATTGCGCACATTGTAATTCAGCAATATCGTGGACCTCGACTAGCACTTCTAAACCTTGTTCTGTCGCAAATCGATATAACTCTTTTAAACGCTCTTGCGATAGTGCTGCAACAATCAATAATATGATGCTCGCTCCCGCTTGTTTCGCTCTAAGGATTTGTCGTTCATCAATAATAAAGTCTTTACATAAAATAGGTAGATTAACCGCTGTAGCAACAGCTGCCAGATCATTAATGTGACCTTTAAAAAAGACCGGATCAGTCAAAACTGAAATAGCACTGACCCCCGCTTGTTCATATTGCCTAGCTTGAGCTAAAATATCTACGGATTCATTGATGGCTCCTTTTGAGGGAGATGCCCGTTTGATTTCCCCAATGATATGAACCATTGATGAATCACTTTTAACCTGGTGATAAAAGGAAGGACGGACTTTTATAATCGTTTCCTCTACTGGATCAAGTGATTCGATTTCGTACTTTTTTTTCTGCTAATATTTTAGTTAAAAAATCCATTAAGCAACCTCCTGTTGTTTTTTGATTAGTTGTTGTAGGCAATCATAAGCTGCTCCGGAAAGAATCGATTCTTCTGCTTCAGCGACCCCTTCAACTAAAGAGTTGACTCTACCACTGGCATAAAAACCTAATCCCGCATTTACCAAAACAGTTTCATAATAAGCCGAAGGAGTTCCCATTAGGACCGATAATAAAATTTCTTTATTTTTTTCTGCTGAACCACCAATGATGCCCTGAAGCGGAACCTTTTTAAAACCCACTTCTTCTGGTTCAAAAGAAAACTCTTGTACCGCTCCAGCTTCATACAAAGCACATTGTGTCCGGCCTGCTAAATTAGCTTCATCCATTCCGCCATAACCATGCACGACAATCGCTCGTTTTCTACCTAATTTGCCTAAAGTTTTGACCGATTCGATCAGTGTGTCACCGGCATACGTCCCCATTAGTTGATACTCTAGCGGATAAGGATTTATGATCGGCCCTAATAAATTAAAAATCGTTGGTGTCGCTAATTCTTTTCGAATATGCATCACTTCTTTCATGGCCGGATGCAATGTCGGAGCAAAGAGAAAGGCTATTCCTGTTTCTTTAATCAAGTAGGCAATTTTTTCAGGCGATACATTTAGAGAGATCCCTAAAGCTTCTAAAACATCTGCACTTCCCGCTTTACTAGAAATACTACGATTTCCATGTTTAGCCATCGGTACACCGCCGCCTGCTAAGACAAAGGCAGCAGTCGTACTAATATTAAAACTTTGAGAATGATCGCCACCAGTCCCACAATTATCCATGACTCCGACAGGGGCTTTTTGCATTATTGTTCCGCGTCCCTGCATCGCATGGGCTAGACCAGTAAGTTCATCTGCACTTACCCCCTTCACTTTCAAGCCAATTAGTAAGGCACTGATTTGGCTATCCGTTAACTGATGATCAAAAATGGCACTGCCTACTTTCTCCATTTCCTCCATTTTTAAATGATTTCCACGGTATAGTTTTTCAAATATTTCTTGCATTTAAATCCCTGCTTCCTGTAAAAAATTTTGGATATACTGTTTTCCATTTTCTGTACCGATCGATTCAGGATGGAATTGTAGACCAAAGACTGGGTAACGTTTATGACGGAAAGCCATAATACACTCGTTTACTCTAGCTGTGACTTGTAAATCTTTAGGTAATGTTTGATCATCGACGATTAACGAATGGTAGCGCATGACTAAGCGACCATCTCCACCTGCTAATGTCGACTGTTTTCCATGCATAATCGCTGGGGCACTGATGACCCTTCCGCCAAACACTTCTCCAATCGCTTGGTGACCTAAGCAAATGCCTAAAATCGGTTTTTTACGATAAAATTTTTTGATCAGTAATTCCATCAGACCGGCTTCTGCTGGTCTGCCCGGTCCTGGAGATAAAATAATGGCTGCAGCTTGAGCTGCGACTGCGAAGAGTGTCGGATCATCGTTGCGTAAAATTTGGATTTCTCCCGGCAGTAATTGCACTAAATTGTAGGTAAAAGAATCATAATTATCGACTAGCAAAATCATTTCCCCACCTCCATCAATGTTTTTGCTTTTTGTAATGTTTCAAAATATTCACTCGTTGGATTTGAATCATAGACAATCCCTGCACCTGCTTGGACATAGGCCTTTTTATTTTTAACAACCATTGTCCGAATCGCGATCGCAAAATCAGCCGTGTCATCTTGACTTAAAAAGCCGACCGCACCCGCATAAATTGAGCGTTTTACCGGCTCCCATTGATAAATTCGGGTCATCGCACGGATTTTTGGTGCACCGCTGACTGTTCCCGCAGGCAGCGTAGCCTTCAATGCATCGATTGAACGCAATCCCGGTTGCAAAGTTCCTGTAACAACCGAGACAAGATGCATCACATAACGGTACCGTTCGATCGTTAAATAGGTTGGAATCGTTATCGAGCCTCTAACGGCTACTTTTCCTAGGTCATTTCTTCCTAAATCAACTAACATCCGATGTTCCGCTACCTCTTTAGGATCATTTTGTAGTTCAGCAGCTAATGTTTCATCTTCTAAAAGATCTTGTCCACGTTTCCTCGTTCCAGCAATCGGATTCGTAGTAACTTTGCGACCTTCAACTGTCACTAGACTTTCTGGTGAGCTTCCGATTATCGTTGCTGTTGGAAATACTAAATGATATAAATACGAAGAAGGATTACTTTCCTTTAATTTTCGATAATAACTAAAAGAGTCCATTGTAAAATCGGCTGTTAAACGTTGCGAAGGAACAACTTGAAATAAATCACCTGCAACGATCTTTTCTTTTGCCTTGCGAACGATCTGCTCAAAATCAATTTGAGAAAAGTTACTTGAAAATGTTAATTGGCCTAATTCGATGTCTGGTATCACTTGCTCCTTTTCTAATTTTTGTTCAAGCTCCTTTATTTTTATTCGTAAATCCGACACTGTTTGATCACTATAACTATCCGTTGCTACTAAAGTGATCGAGTGGTTTTCTAAAATAATAAATAAGTTGTATAAATAAAATTCTAAGTCTGGTAATTCCAATTCATCATAAGGAATATCACCGATATCTTCATAGCAAGCAGCTACATCATAACCGACATACCCAATTGCTCCCCCAATGAAAGGAAGCTCTTCATCCTCTTCACGCTCATTGATCAAGACTTGTTTCTCAAGTTCTTTTAACGGGTCTTTAGTTGGAAATTTTTTACCATCAACATGAAACATTCCATCCTTGAAATAAAGATGCTTGACCGGATCAATCGCGATTAGTGTATATGCTCGATCAGACGACTTACGCTCCAAAAGACACGTCCCACTTTCTTTTACGCGATAATAGATATCACTAACTGACAACTTATTTTGAGGTATTTTTTTGATTATTCGCATTGAATTACTCCTTCATTAGTTATTACTGTTTCTAAGTTTTGTCATCTGAACTTTTCGTCAGAAAACAAAAAAAGCTCTCAAACCAAAAAATATTGGTCTGAGGGCGCAATTAGCACGGTACCACCTCATCTTTATTATTGAACAACTCAATAATACTCTCATCGTCTATCAACGATTTGACTCTATAACGGGAGTTCCCGTCATTCCCTACTATGATTCAAGAATGCTCGAATAAGTCCATTCGCTAGGGATAAAATACTTCTTCTCATCAAACGAAGCTTTCTGTCATTTTTACGATCCTAGTTACTTCTCTTATTTAAGATTTTTTATAATGCTTTTAAATACAAAAAAGCCCCCAAGCCGAAACGAATCGACTTGAGGGCGGAAAATCCACGGTGCCACCTCAATGATGGATACCTAAATAAGGTATCTCTTTATCAGCCGTCCATCAACGACCTTACTCTATAACGGGAGTTCCCGGAAGTTCCTACTTTTTGATTCAAAACTTCTGTCCAAAAGCCCATTCGCATAAAAATACTTACTGATTCGCAGTCCCATCAGCTCTCTGAAAAGTCTTTTTTTATGTTACTCTTCTTTTGTTCGACACTTATTTTTTTAGAATATTACGCTTTATAATAAGTTTTGTCAATTCTTTTTCAAAAAAATATTTTTAAGCTTGTTTGCTACCCGAAACAAATCGAACTTGTTAAACTATAAATACTTGGAGGTGCTCCCTATGACCAAGAAACTAAAGTTCAAAAAAAATTGGTTTTTTACTAGCCTAAAAATATTTCATAGAAAATCAAATAATACTGCCAAGCATTTTCCGAAATTGTTTGAAGCAGCAGAAAGATCACACTACACTATACCGGGACTCTCAAAAGTTCTGTCCTTGGATAAAAATCAGCAATTAGACTTTTGCACTGCGATGACTCCCCAAGGATTGACTTTTACTGAAGAATATCTATTGATTTCAGCTTATTGCCATGAGTACATACATCACTCGGTCATTTATGTTCTAGACCGCTTCAGCGGAATAAAAATCAAGACAGTAATTTTACCGGATTTTCCTCATGCGGGCGGTTTAGCGTACGACCCAATCCATCGTAAACTATGGGTCAGCAATACGCATCGTAACTATGCAGCGATTACTGCGATACCATTGGTAGATTTGATACAACATAAAACGAAATTAGCACCGATCGGATATCAACAAAAAATCGTTTTAAAAGATCTGCCTCGTGCTTCATTTCTGTCATATGATAAAGGCTATCTTTATGTCGGTTTATTTTCACTAAAAGATAAGGGACAGTTCGCCTGCTACCCGATAGATACAAAGGGTAATTTAAGGCAAACAACCACTAAAAATTTTGTCGAGTCACCTTACAAAAATTTAACGCTTTTGCAAAAAATCCAAGGGTTAGCCGTCTATCAACAATATGTTATTTTCTCTCAGTCCTGGGGCCCGCAGGCAGGAAAACTCTTTATTTTTGATATTCACTTAACCAAAGATTTTTCAAATCTTAAAGAGGCCGTTAAAATTATTTCTACTCCGCCTTACTTAGAACAAATTTGGGTAGAGGACCATCATTTATATGCCTTATTTGAAAATGGTGCAGCCCATTATCGTACAAAAACGCCCTTCATTATGGATGAAGTGTTGCAAATTGATTTGAAAAAATTACTTAAATCCTAATCTACACTACTTATTAAAGTATTTGGGCAACTATTTTAAATATAAATTGTTATGTATGTTTTTAATTCTTTATTGTATAATGAACTCTGTTAAAAATTTTTATAACGTTTTTTAAAGGAGTTCTACTAGTGAATAGAAAATTAAAAAAAAGAATCAATAAAGGCTTGAGTTATCTTATGGGACTATTTGTTTTAATTGCCAGTTATCAAGCAATCATTAAATATCCTACCCATGGACTTAGTCTATTAAATCTAACCAGCAACCACAATGCCTATTCTCCTACTGTCTTATTATCAACACTCACCGCTGGGGCAAAAAGTGTAATGTATTTTATAAATTCAACCACAAGTATGCTAAAACGAAAAAAACAGCGGAATCATCTGCTTTTGGTTTTAGCGGCTGCTGCATTTATCTATTTCTTGCCCGTGATTAAAGCCTTTATCCAACAGTTCATTTAGACAGAACCTTAAGTCTCTACAATAAGAGCATAAAAAAAGCTTGGTCAGAAGTCAAAATACTTTTGTCCAAGCTTTTTTTATCTACATCGAAGAGCGTTTAGAAAAAAATTTTGGATGGAAAAAAATATAGCTCGCTACTAAAGATGTGATCGGCAAAATAATGATCGCAGCTAGACAAGTTAGCACACTGATCAATAGTTCTCCGGCTAATGCTTGGGAATTGATCCATTCAATCAATGTATATTCTAAGTCTTGCATCCAGATAATCAAACCCAAACTCGAACCTAAGAAAGCAAATAGTAATGTATTCACTGTCGTACTAACAATTTCTTGAACAACAGTTAAACTAGAATTTAAAAATTCTTTCCATACCAAAGGTTTTGTACGTTGATAAATTTCATATGTTGAACTGCTGACAGCCATGCTGCTATCAATGACCGCTCCCGAGAAACTCATTAAAATAATGGCGAAATTCAACTTTGAGAATGGAACTGAAACAGTAAAATCCATCATTTGTAATTCATCCAACTCTTCAACAGGAAATCCGTGTGTTTTGAGTACTTGAATCAACGGAATTGTAGTGGCTGAAAAGAAGCAGAGAAAGCCGACCACACAAATAAATGCAGCGAGTGTTTTTTGATTAATGTCATTGATATAAAATAATGTCACGATCGTAATTCCTAAAAAAATGAAACACGCGGTTCCATAAACAGAATACCCTCGACTAATTAGAAAAAGCAAAAGGATAAACAAGCCTAAATTCATAAATGTTCCAGTAATCATATAGAGTGAACTTTTTTTAAATACGATCATTGTCATCAGCAAAAGTAAAAAGGTGAGCGCTAGCAGTACTGTCAAATTCTATTCGCTCCTTTCGATCTTTCTCCCAAAACAAATAAAAGTAACGCGGCTGGTACCGCTAAAACAATCGCAAAACCACCGCACAATATCCGTAAAAATTCTAGCGATAGATACATATCTAGGACACTCGCGAATTTCCAAGCATTTGCAATAAAAAAAATAATCGTTGGAATACTTCCGCTAAGATACGCGAACATCAGAACATTGACCATCGAAGGTACTGTATCTTGAGCTATTTTTCCTCCAGAGATCACTAATTCTTCTAAGGGAACTTTCGGATCTTTTTGTCGGATCTCATCTAAAGCAGCTAGCAATGTAACCACAATATCCATGCTTGCTCCAATCGCTCCGATCAATAATCCAGCCAGAAATACCGAACGATAAGGCCGGGTAATAAATTGTAGTTCTTCATATCGTAATCCTCGATCTTTTAGAAGGTTCATGGTTAACAGACAAATAAAGAAAGCGCAAAAAACACTGATTAAAGTAGCTAGTATTTTTCGAGCATCGATTTGTCTAAAACCATAGGTAGTAACCATGGCGATCAAAACGGCTAGACAAGTATAGACACTCATTAAGAGAACTAAAGAAAACCGAGGGTAATTGCCATTGATCCATAAAATAAGGAGCACTAAACCGCTATTGATTATTAATCCAACCAATGAAAAAAGACCTTTTTTCCTACTAATAAGAATAATCGTCCAGATAAAGATTCCGACTAAAATAAAAATATAGCCATCTCTTTTTAATGAAATAATACGCCAATATCCTTCTGATTTCTGTACAATCAGTTGGTTTCCTGGCTTATAAAGTGGGGCAACACTTTCATTTTCAAAAAAAGGTGTTTCAATTTTGATACTCTCTTTATTTACTAACGTTCCTACTACTGTTTGGGTATTTAATGCTTCATTTTTTTCTACACTTTCCACTCGAAGCACTAGTTCTGAATAAAAGAAGCCACTATAAAACTGAATTAAGAGGCCCGCCAAAATAATAGCGACGAATAATACGATTGAATAAATACTTTTTTTGATTTGTCTTACCTCCCCTATCATTACTGCAAAAGATAAAAAATCTATTCCTAAAAAAGCGCTAGGAATAGATTTTTCATTTTAATGCGCTAACATCTCCTGCGCAATTTCATGTCCAGAGTCGTCTAAAGGATAATAGGTCGGCCAATTATCGACTTCATCTAATAATTTTTCTTGGCTTTCTCCACCAAAATAAATGTGGAAATGAGAAGATTTAGCCGGTGCGATGCCATGATCGCTAAACTGGACATATTTATATTCACCCGCATCAGGATCATTCGTTACAAACGTAAAACGAACACCCCGATTGCCTTTTTTGTAAGTCAGCACTTCATAACCAGAATATTCATAAGTAAATTTGTGTGATTTTCCATCAACAATAAATTCAATTTGATCGTCTTTGATCTTAATTTCATCGACGTCAGTTTTGTAGCCTACATCATAATACTTTTTGTACTCTTGGGCTGTTTTATCTTTTTGGAGCTTTGCCTTATAATCAAAAACTTGATCCAGCGTACCATTTTGTAACAAAGGATAAACCGATTGCCATTCTCCCGCATAATCTGAAAGCTTGCGATCCTTCACTTGCGAGTCCTTGAAATAACCATTATAGATTGTTTCATCGGTATGTGTTGCCTCTTCAGCCTGAATGTCTTTTCCAGCAGTATCAGTTGTTTTTTTCAATGCAGAAAGATTTTCCTTCATTACTGACAAATAGTCTTTCCCGCTATCCATTTCTTTTTGAGTCAAGCTTTCTAAAGGATTCAGTACTTCTAGTTCGACTTTCGTTTCACTAGCGAGCGTTTGTGCGGTTTTTCCAGTATTATTATTTTCAAAATAAATATATTGAATGCCATTATCTTCTACGTAATGTTTCAGCTCAGCAATTCGTGATGAAGTTGGCTCTTGATCCGGATTGATACCTGAAATACCAATTTGATTTAGGCCATAATCCAAGGCTAAATAACTAAATGCCGTATGTTGCGTGACAAAATTTTTCTGTTTAGCATTCTGAAAAGCTTCTGTATACTCTTTATCTAAAGCAGTTAATTTTTCAATATATTCATTACTGTTTGCTTCGAATTGCTCTTTATTATCAGGATACAATTCTATTAATTGATTTTTAATTGCTGTTACTTCTTGAATCGCACGGTATGGTGAAACCCATGCGTGAGGATCCAGTTCATGATGATGATCCTCATCTCCATGATGGTCATGATCATCCTCTCCTCCTGGAAGTAAAAGCATCCCCTTAGTTCCCTCTATGACCTCAGGCCCATTTTTCGACCAAGTTTTTTTAGCACTTGGTACCCATGTCTCCATGTTTTCATTGTGATATACAAAAACATCGGCTTCGGTGATTTTCGCCATATCTTTTGCTGAAGGCTCATAATCATGCGCTTCTGTTCCGGCTGGAATCAATAAACTAACATCCGCTGCTTCCCCAGCTACTTGCTTTGTAAATTCATAAACTGGATAAAAAGTCGTCACGATATTTATTTCGTCGCTTTCTTCCCCACGTACTGATTCATTATTTCCACAACCAGCTATTCCAAATACTCCCAATGCTGCTAGCATTAACAATCCTATTTTCTTTTTCATTCTCATCCTCTTTCGTTGTCTATTTCTTGAAATCTAATTATCTTACATCCAAAAACGATCCTTCGTCATTTAAAATAAAAAAAATAGTATTTTGCAAAAAAAAGAAAGCGAAATTATTACGATTTACATTTAACACTGTAACATCTGTCAAAAGAACCGTCAACAAAAAATAACATGAAATTATATTCATATGAGTTTGTATAATAAAAATAGTATTAGTTTAAAAAGAAAAAAGACCTCAAGAAATATAATTTCTTAAAGTCTTAGATTTTTTTTAATCTTTATATTTTGATTCTGTATTGTTTAACCAGGCATAACCCAATCCCATGACAAGGCCGCCACCAATGAAATTACCAACCAAAGCGAAACTTAAATTATGAATGACATTGCTCAAGGTCATTTCTGCTAAAGTACCATGTGAAGCAAAATAGACAAGTGAGAACGCTGGGAAATTTGCAATAACGTGTTCAAATCCTAGAAAGGCAAAAATAAAAATAACAAATACAATTGCGATTACTTTTCCAGCATCATCCTTCATTCGTAAACTGATCAACACCGCTGTATTTACAACGATATTTGCAAACATTCCTTCAATAATAATTTGCCAAGTCGACTTTGTAAGTTTAGCAGCTACGCCGGCAAACATATAATTATCTGCTTCTAAATGGCCAAATGGACTTGTTAATGAAAGTAAATATCCACAAAGGCCGCCACCAATTAAGTTAAATAAAATACAGGTAAACAATAGTTTAAATGCGAAAGATACCGCCATTTTTTTCTTATACACACCAATCGTAGTATATAACATATTGGAAGTTCCTAACTCGGCATTCATAAATAAAATCATGACTAACGACCAACTAAACATAAATGCATAGGCCATTTTTTCCAATCCAGGTATCGCTTCTTGCATCCGAATTGCAATATAAAAGGCAATTGCTGTTCCTAATGACAAAAATAAACACGCTAGCATCGATCGTACAGCATAACGCGGTAAACTTGTATTAAATAAATCAATTTTTTTGCTAATCGAATATTCTAATTGTGACATCAAACTTGAATCTGATGTGACCATTTTCTCTTTCTTAGCAACTGGTTGTTCCTCAATTTCCATAAACAAATCCGATTTCATATAGTTCCTTCCTTCTTGGAAAAATTCCACAATGTAAAAATATCATACCTGATTCAATGTGTCTTTACAACTAAATAAACAGGAAATAGACAAATATTGCTATAAAATGCACAAAATATCGATTTATATTAAATTTCAAAAAGAAAAAGCTATCGCAAAAAGCGATAGCTTTAAAAAATCATTCATTTAGTGGTGGTATTACTGCTAATAATCCGTTACTCAATGCGACATAAATTGAGGCCGTCTTTGGTAAAGATGAGTCAGAATTACTGATTTTGGGAGTTGCTGTTGCAGCTAATGCAATTAGGCTATCTCCTCTAAATAAGTTAACAAAATGTTTTGCTGACATGATCTGTGGAATTCGATAACTGGTAATAACACTTGCAATCAATTTTGCTTGTATCCGATCATAAGAATCGAAGGACGTCTTCATTGACTTGATCACAGGACCTTTTGTAGCTTTCAGCGTTGTGGCACTGCTATTTTTTGCTTGATCAAATTCTGTTAAATCATAAGCTTTAATGATAGCATTCAATTTCTCAGCATATTGTTTGTCAGTAGCATAACGACCTTGAAGATGTTTTGTTGCTTCTTCATATGAACTTGTCTGGTTCTTCCAAGCAGCTTTGTAGAAATCAGAATTACCAGAGATCCCGTTCTTAATTAATTTTGCGTAATCTTCTAACGATTCTTTATAAGAAGGATATTTTCTAAATTCAGCTGAAATTTGATAATTTGCGCCTGCTTCATCTTGTTCTAATGTTTGGAAAGTTACACCTTGGCCTTTATATTTACCTTTGATACCGAATAAATTGTAATTCGGTTCACTAGCTAAAGAACTATTGCCAGAGCCGCTTTCTAAAATAGCTTGCGCAATCATTACAGAAGAATAAACATTATTCTTTTGTCCAATCTCACGAGCTGTTTCACCAATTTTTTTGATAAACTGATCTGTACTTTGATTTTTATTAAAAATAAACGGTGTATTCGTACTATATTCCCCGAATGCATTTGATAGCGAGCTAGAGGCTGTTGCTTGAGACAGGCCAGCCACATTGACACGTACTGCAAAGGTCGGTGTAAAATCACTGATATTTCCAATTTTCACCACATCGCCTGGTTGGGGCGCATGGATATATTGACCATTTCCAATATAAATAGCAACGTGTGTTGTCACGCTCGTTGGTGCTCCCCAGAAAAGCAGATCCCCCGGTTGAGCTTCACTAACAGGGATTTGAGTTCCTGCGTATTGTTGATCGCCGGTCCATCCGCCAATATTGTGTCCTGTTGCATTCGCATAAACAAAATAAGCTAAGCCAGAACAATCAAAAGCATTGGGACCTTTAGCTCCCCAAACATACGGTTTTCCTAAATGACGATAGGCTTCTTGAACAATGGCTGTCTGAACATCGTTACTAAATGTTGGAACATTCTGGTTAGAAGGAACACGTACGTCTGAAGCTGTCGAATCATATGCTGGTTGACGCGCAGCAGATGGGCCTTGTACTTCAGTTGAATTATTGGCATTTTGATTATTAGTGCTTGCATTACTATTTGTTGAAGAATTATTGCTACTTCCAGTAGTTGAATTACCAGTACTACTATTTGAGCTGTTGTTAGTACCCGAAGAACTATTATTATTACCCGTACTACTATTACTTGAGTTGCTACTTTCAGAACTACTATTTGAGCTGTTACTATTAGAAGTATCCGTACTTTCACCGTTTGATGAATTATCCGTAGCATCTTTTGACGCTTCAATGACAATTGAGACATCCGAATCAGGCATACTAAAATCGCCGTTTACAGCCTCAGTGATATTTGAATTTTCAGCTAACACTTTGTTATCAGACTGACTAACAAATTTAACACTTTTTAAGTGAACAGCTTTGTCTGTTGAAGGTGTCACAATATAATGAATGGCACTTCCTTCACTTGATCCCTTAGCAGCATCATATTGAATAGCGATAGTATTACCATATTCATCAACGTAGTTAGTTATTTTCAATTGCTTTATCTTTATCATTTACTTTAAATTGGTAGGTTGGAGCAGGTGTTTCTGAACTTACAGTCGTTTCATCAGCAACTTGCGAATCCACCGTATTCGCTGTAGCGACAGTATTACTTCCAACCGTGCTTGTTTCCTCCGCTAAAACTTGTTGTGAGGATAATAGTGTTGGTCCAAACAAAGTACCAATCGCCATTAAACTTACAATTTTATTGTACTTCACCATTTATACCTCATTTCTTCTTTTTTGGATACAAGGATCTAACAATTAAATTTCTCAATTCTATAATATAATATCATTATTTTATAGCACTGTCTAAATTGAACAGCAGACTTCACAGTTTCTTCATAGTTTCATTTTACGTTGATCTAACAATTATCATTTATATTAACTAGCAAAATAAAGAAATTCAAAATTTATCAAAGATAAAAATGCTTAGTTATCTTTCATTTGATTTTACTTTTTAACAAAAAGAATTTCATTCGTCTCAATTAAATAAATGCTACATTTATTTTGAGTATATTATTTTTTTAGTAATTATTATAAATTACGCAAAAAAATTCAAATCATCAATTCTAAACCGATGATTTGAATTGCTATTATCGTTCAACCACTATTTTTTGCATTAAATTTGAAATCGTCCGTTCATGGAAATGTGTCATACGAACACTTTCACCATCTTCCGTCCGCCAAATTTTATTTTCGTAAAAACCAACGGTATCTCTTTGCCCATCCATCAATTCTTTTGCATAACCTAACACTAAACGAATCGCTTCGCGTGTGTCCTCATCACTTTTAAAATATCCTGGATAACTACGTAAATACTCTTCAAGATCACTATTTTTAGAAACTTTCCAATCCTCGATAAAATCTTCTAAAGCAGTAACAACGTTTGTTGTCTGAATGTTCCATAACGTTATATTTATTTGACTATTCATCTTAGTACCTCCGTTTTTGAATACCTTTACATTGTTATTATATAGTGCTTTCATTTTAAATGTCTGAGATATCAAAAAAAGTTTTATTAAAAACTAAACAGCAAAACAATAAAGTAAACCTTTTATAAATAAAGTAAACTTCATTTATAAAAATCATTTTTAATCGTTTTAACTTTTTCTCTTTTCATTTTTCCGTTATACTGTTACTACTTTATTGATTAGGATGATTTTTATGCTGAATTTTTTAACTAACAAAATTATTGCTCGTTCTAAAGGAAATAAACGGACGAGTGTCGGAATCTTAGCAGGGATTTTAGGGTTAATTTCAAACCTATTATTATTCTTGGCTAAGTTTTTTATTGGTTCTTTATCTGGTAGTGTATCAATCATGGCAGATGCTATGAATAATCTCTCTGATACCGCTTCTTCAGTGATCACTTTAGCTGGATTTAAAATTGCTGGAAAGCCTGCGGATGAAGGACATCCTTATGGGCATGAACGTTTTGAATACATCAGTGGTTTTGTGATTTCTATCTTAGTTACTTATGTTGGTTTCCGTTTCTTAGATAGTTCATTTTTAAAGATTTTGCATCCTAGTAGTATTTCTTTGTCTCCTATCGTGTACATCGTACTAGGATTATCAATTTTGATGAAATTTTGGCAAGCTCACATGTACCGTTCCTTAGGTAAAGATATTCAATCAGACACATTAAAAGCAACCGCACAAGATAGTATCAATGATGTCTATACAACAATTGCCGTTTTATTATCCGCCATCATTGAATGGTTTAGCGGCTGGCGGATCGATGGTTATATCGGATTTTTAATTGCTCTTTATATTATTTACTCAGGTATTAAAATGATCATGAGTTTTATCAATGATTTAATGGGTGGCAGAGCGCCAGAAACAGAGATTTTAGCAATCCGAAAACATTTAGATAATTATCCCGATATAATTGGCTATCATGATTTACTTATTCATAGTTATGGGCCGAACAGTATTTTTGCTTCAGTTCATATTGAAGTCGATGAAACTTGGAGTTTGACCCATGCACACCGAGTAATTGATGCCATTGAGTATGACATCAAAGAAAATTTAGGTTTTGATTTGGTTTGTCACTTAGATCCTTATCCTCTAGACGATCCTGATTTTAAACGCATCGCGCCAAAATTAAAAATGATTTTAAAAACCATTCATCCCCAATTGCGGTTCCATGATTTGAGGGTAGATAAGTCTACTACTCCGGAAACTATTTATTTTGATTTGGTTGTTCCAAGTGATCTAAAAAAAATAAGCAATACCGAATTACATAATCGAATCAGCGAAAGTTTTATTGTATTGATTGAACCAGCAAAATTAACGATCACCTTTGATCGTACTTATTTACTATAAATTTCCTTGCCTGTACCCTTATTTGGTACAGGTTTTTTAGTATTCAATCAAGAATACTGCCGTTTTCTTCTATTATAATATTATTTATAAAAAAATAAGTCATCTCTCTTCTAAAAACGAAGAGAGATGACTTATTCTAAAATGCACGATAGACATATTGATTTTTAGGTGCAGATACTGTCTGAGCATTCGTTACTTCTACTGATGGTATTTGGCGATCAAATGGTTCAAAGAAATCTAAAGTGATCGTTCCTTCAACATGCAGCCATTCATTATTCTTAACCGTCATATTGGCGGGTAACTTGGTCATCAATCCAAAGACACCCGAATCAGCAACACAATGAATGATTCCAAAACGGAAAAGGAAATCATATTTTTGATTGTCTTTAGAGGTTTCATAAACAAAACCATTGAAAGATATTTTTTTCCCGACAAAGGAGTTCGGATAATTATAGATCAACTCCATCACTTCTAAATAATTTTCATCAGTAATTTCTAGTTTTTGATCGGTTTCATACTTCTTCATTAGTTTTGTCATTTGTTCATTATAATCACTCTTATTGTAATAGATACTCGTATCCGGTTTTAAATACTGAGTATTCATTTCTGGATCACCAACGGATTCTTTACTAATAGGAAAACTGAATCCCTTCGCTTCTACGATTGTTGTATCCAAAGTAATTGTAGGAAATAACAAACCAACCACTAAAGGAACGACCAGTAAAACATAAGCGATCGCACGTTGGTAGGGTTTCTTCAATCCATGTTCATGACCATCGTGAGGATCATGGTGTTTATGTTTATCCCCATCAGCCCAAATTTTTAATTGAACGAGGGCTAATAAAATCGATAAACCCATAGTCAAAAAAACCAAATAACGATAATGTACATTGATGTATTGATCTAATCTCCCTGAGACTTGAAGATACATCATTAATTCAAAATAGCCAGATAAAATTAAAAAGCGTATCATATGTCTCCTCCTATACTACAAGTGCAAAAATCGTCACGACCACACTGATCAGAGCGATTAATTGGACAATAAATTTTCCGTGGAAATTGTGTTTCATCATCATCAAATTTTTGATATCGACCATCGGTCCAAAAACTAAAAAGGCTACGATTGCATTGGTTCCAAATAAACTTAATAAAGAAGAGCCTACAAACGCATCTGCTTCAGAGCAAAGCGACATTGTAAATGCTAAGACCAGCATAACTAAAATTCCGATAATTTTTGATGAAGTTAATTGCAACATGAATTGGGTCGGCAAGAAGACTTGCATCCCACTGGCAATCAAAGCGCCAATAATTAAGTAACGACCGGTATCAAAAAATTCATCAATTCCGTGAACTAAAACCGACCAGATTTTATTCCAAACAGTTAGCGAGTGTTCAGGGTGATTTTCTTCCTCATGAACGTGACTATGTTCGCCATGAGGATGATCAGCGACTTCTTCATTTTTTAAAATCGGTGAACGATTGAAATAGGCGATCCATGAGCCTATAACTAATGCAACTAGTAAGCTTCCCAAAGCTCTTAATAGCGCAAATTTTGTACTATTTCCAAATGCAATATAGGTAGAAAACAAAACAATCGGATTAATGATTGGCGCAGTGACCATAAAAGCAAATGCTGTATGCTCAGGAACGCCCTTTTTCATAAATTGCGTCACGATAGGAACAATTCCACATTCGCAGGATGGAAAGAAAAAGCCTAAAAAAGAACCTACTAAAATAGCTAAAAATTTATTTTTAGGGATAATTTTTTGAACACGCTCTGGTGTTAAAAACACCTGTAATGCTCCCGAAATGATACAACCTAATAACACGAAAGGGATTGCCTCAATGACAATCGATAAAAAAATGGTACTCATCTGTAAAACTGAATGGGGTAAAAAATCAAACATATAATTCCTCCATATTTCTCACTGTTTACAGATATACTCTTTTTTTTAGTAAGAAACAAGAAAAGAATGATTCACAAAGTTATTTTTTAGTCTTTTTTATATTTTAGGCTCTTTTCTATTAAAAAAAGCCCACTCTAAGGAGTGGGCTTTTCACTAACTCTTTTATTTCACAGCATCTTTCAACTGTTTACCAGCTTTAAATGCTGGTGATTTGCTTGCAGCAATAGTAATTTCTTCCCCTGTTTGAGGGTTACGACCTTTACGTGCAGCACGTTCGCGTACTTCAAAGTTACCAAAACCGATAACTTGAACTTTTTCTCCAGCTTGTAATGATGTTTGGATGCCGTCAAACAATGCATCTACTGCAGATGCTGCATCTTTTTTTGTTAAACCAGTTTTTTCTGCTACTTGTTCAACTAAGCTTTGTTTATTAATCATATTGTATTGCCTCCACTATCTTTATAATGTATTCCAAGGCTAATTTTATTCGTTCTTTCCCAGAAAGGCAACACTTAACCTCTTTTTTAACCGAATTTCTCCCAACTTTATTTTTTTATTTATCCAAATAAAAAAAATAAAAAAATCTCTAAAAGTTTTTTTTCTATTAATTGGCATTTCCCTTATTAAATTAATACATTTAATTATAATAAAGCTTATTGATACTTAGTTAAATAACGAAAATAACTGAAAATTAAGCACTTACAGGTTGTTTTAACAAGCTTTGAACATTATATTAAATAAAAAAATATTCAAGGAGTTTAATATGAATCTTAGAAGCTTAATGAAAAAAGAAACAACAAGACGATTACGATTGGTCGAGGAATTATATTATGCCAAGGATCGTCTTACTTCCGAACAACTTATGGACTTATTACAATGCTCATTACCTGCATTGATTAGTGACATCCGCTTTTTAAATGAGGAATCTTTGCCTTTAACCATCACAAAAATCAAAGGATTATATTCAATCGATTTTGATGTCCATGCAACTATTGATGTAATGTACGCTTATATTTTGAAAACAAGTTTAGAATTCCAAGTAATTGAAAGTTTATTTTTTGAGAAGAATCGCGGAATCCAACTAGCTGCTGATCGTTTGAACTGTAGCTTTTCTAACATGCAGCGTTACTTGAAATCCATAAAAAATAAATTAGCGTATTGGGACATCAACGTCTATCATCGTCCTCTTCGTGTAGCTGGTGATGAAGTAACGATTCGACATTTCTATTACCTTTTCTTTAAAGAATCTCGGATGGCTTTTAATGAATACGATTTTTCTGAAGAACTTATTTCAAGTATTGACCAAATGGTTCAACAGTTATTAGAAATGAATCAAATCAGTAACAATATAAATATCCATTCGCAATTGATGCACAGCTTTCTAATTGGATTGCAGCGCATTAAACAAGGGCATCATATAACCAAGCTTTCTTCAGATAGTGGTTTGATCATCCCTTCACTAGATCAATTGGAACGACTAGCCAAGTTAATTAAACGTGAAACGAATTTAGATTTCAATAAAGCACAATTAACAGAATGCTTATGGCCGTTGTTTACACATCAATTGATTTTGAATGCTCGACAACAATCATTGGCAAATCAAATGGACGAAGACTTATCAGATTTTTACGAAGCTCATAATCTATTGTTAGAACAACTAAATCTTAAATTAAGTCACCAAATCGTAAGAACTGAGATAGTCGAAGCATTACGCTTGCTAGGAAATGAGTTGTTCTGCTATTATCCCGAAAGACATTCGATCGAAATACTTCAGCAAACGAGTAAAAACTCATTGGTTTTGCTTGATAAAAAGTATAGTCGTGAAATTCGAAAACTAAAAAAATTAGTTGCTGATTTCTTAGTTGATCAATACGACGCTGCCTTTATTGATATGTATATTAGTCGTTTGATTACAACTATCGATGGTTTATTACAACGACTAATTGATGCAGAAAAACCTATCAAAATTTTGTTACTTTCAGATACTTCTTCTACTCATGAACGGTTTTGGCAATCGATTTTTCCCGCTTTCATCAAGGGATCGGTCTGTTATGAATACTTCGAAAATAGTTTTATTTCGCAAAACGAATTCACAAGTTTAACCAAACATTATGATTTGGTCATTACCAATATCACGATGGATCATTTATACTTCGCCTGCCCTTTGATTGCGATCAATACGTATCCTACAAGCAAAGACTATGATCGAATTCAACATTTTATTAATCAATACGAACCTCTTACATCACGAAAGGAACAGAGCAATGAACTTACGCCATCTACTTAAACGCGACAGCCAACGACAATTACAATTGATAGAAACACTCTATTACTCTCCGAATCCACGGTCTAGTGAAGAGCTTTCTAAAATCACAAAATGTACGACACCTGCGCTGTTGAATGATATTCGTTCAATCAATACTCAAAGTGACTATTATCAAATTATTCGTGAAAATAGTTTGTACCGCTTAGAGTTAGCAGATAACGCGACGATCGATGTCCTTTTTTCTACTTTGATCAACCAATCAATGGCCTTTAAAATCTTAGAGGCCATCTTTTTTGAGGATTGCTCCACCTTGCAAGAATTGTCACGAAAATTATTTTGTAGTTTGACGACTGTTCAGTCTGCAATGAAAGACTTGCAAGAAGCTCTAGGACAATGGAAAATGACCGTGGAACGCCGCCCGTTTCGTTTAACTGGAAATGAGATTGCCATTCGACACTTGTTCTTTTTGTATTTTTCAGAGAAAAAATTCGTTCGTGAACAGACTCGTTATAGTACTGAATTTTATCAATTTGGTGATGCTATCGTTCGCTCAATGATTACTGAAAATGAGCTTCCTGTTTCACTAGCTCAATATAATCGATTGAATCTCAATTTTTTTATCAGTTTGATTCGAATCTCTAAGGGACATCGAATTACTTCTCGTAATTTGACGTCTAAAAGTATTGAGGCACCAAATCAACATGCGATCAATAATTTTAGTCCTTATTTAAGAAGAGAATTACGATTGATTTATTCTGAAGATATCATGAAAGATAGTTTTTGGCTGTTATATGCAGATCTTTTTTTATTAAGTGAAAAACAAAAGCAAAAGTCATTAAGTACTAACTTTTCATTAGCTTATCACTACGAGACCCACTATGAATTTGCTGAAACACTCAGTAAACGATTGATCGAACCTTTGAGTGAGCAACAGAAAGATGAATTAGCCACGATTCTAATCAATCAACATCTTTTCCATGCAAAAACGAAAGAATTTATCAGCGTTGTACAAGATCGTAAACGCGACTGTCTTCAATTAATGGAAGCTTTCCACGCTCATTGTGTTTATCAATTACGACAATTGGTCGTTGACTTTACTGAGCAATATCAATTATTCAATACACCTGAATTTATTGATAATTACATTTATCAAATCATCGCTACGATCCCTCGTTGTATGGACGGTATGAAACAAAGTGAAAAACCGATAGATATTACGATTATTTCGACCGATTCAAAAATGCAAGAGGCTTTATTGACAGAGTTTATCAAATTTTCGATCCGTGGAAATTATCGACTGCAGCAAATTGGAATAGATGAAATACAGGGCGATAATCTACTACCCGTATTTAATCAGAGTGATATCGTAGTCAGTACCTCCACCTTCGACGTGCCAAATTGTCAAACCCCTATCATCGCAGTTGAACTTTGTCCCAGCATCCAATCATTGAATAAAATCCAAAATTTAATCGATCAATTGCAAAGAGAGCGCAGTCAAAAATTTATAGAAACAAATAAAAACACAGTAGAATAATTATTCTACTGTGTTTTTTCATTTTTTAATCGGGATAATTCTTTTTCCATAGAATTTTTTTCTGCTGTCAAACTATCGATCATACGCTGATATTTTTCTTTCCCATTTTTTTTACGAATCAAGTTCAATTCAACAAATGAAAATAGGATAACTATTAACGCTAAGAGAATCACAACAATTGAAATAGCATTCAGATTCACTCGTAGTAATGTATACAACAATACGATGATAGCAATGACCGTTTCGATGATACTCAATTTTGCTCGACGTCCACCGCCAAAAATGATTCGATTTAAGGTTGATCCGTTAAGCAATCCTTCATAGCGTATCAATCGAGCTTCAAGAAAACTAATTTGTTCTTTTAATAAGTCAATCCGTTGTTCCGGCATAATTATTTCGCTCCTTATACTCTGGCTCTATTATCTCTACTAAATGCCTTTTAAGCAAATATTTTCTGGTCTATTTAATCGATATTTTCCTTTTTGTTAAACAAATAGAAAATATCGACCAAAATTCTTAACAATTAAACTCTCTCTAGCACATGATACTAATTAATTATAAGCTTTTTTATCATGGCCTATTATCAAAATAGTTAATAATACTAGGCAAATTCTTATTTGAAATATTCACAAAAACCTGTACAATTATAGTGTAAGCGAATTCAAATTCGCGCGAAAACTGTCAAAAAGGAGTGTGTCAAATGATTATTGGAATTCCAAAAGAAATCAAAAATAACGAAAATCGAGTAGCCCTTCCCCCTTCTGGTGTCTTTGATCTAACAAATCGTGGTCACAAAGTCTTAGTGGAAAAAGACGCTGGTAAAGGTTCTGCCATTTCAGATGATGAATACATCGAAGCAGGTGCAACGATCATTGAGAACGCAGCGGATGTTTGGGCTGCTGAAATGGTGATGAAAGTAAAAGAACCATTACAAGAAGAATATAAATACTTCCGCAAAGGACTACTCCTATTTACTTATTTACACTTAGCGGCAAATAAACCACTAACCGAAGCATTGATTGAAAGTGGCGTAAATGCGATTGCTTATGAAAATGTTCAACCAGCAGACAACACACTTCCTTTACTAGCTCCAATGAGTGAAATTGCTGGTCGCATGGCTGCACAAATCGGTGCCAACTATTTAGAACGAATCAATGGTGGCAAGGGTATTTTATTATCCGGTGTTCCGGGTGTGCGTCGAGGGAATGTAGTAGTGATCGGTGGCGGTGTCGTTGGTTTGAACGCTGCAAAAATTGCTGTCGGATTAGGTGCAAATGTAACGATTTTAGATGTTAGTGTTGCCCGATTGAAAGAATTAGATATCATTTTTGGTAACAGTGTCCAAACTATAATGTCTAACAGTTTCAATATTCAAGAATGTTTGAAAACTGCCGATTTAGTCATTGGCGCTGTTTTGATTCCTGGCCATAAAGCACCTACTTTAGTAACTAAAGAAATGGTGGCTGCAATGCCTGACCACTCTGTAGTTGTCGATGTCGCTATTGATCAAGGAGGAATTTTCGAAACAGAAGATCACGTAACGACTCATGATAATCCTACGTACGTTAAAGAGGGAATCGTTCATTATGCTGTAGCTAATATGCCGGGTGCAGTACCGCAAACAGCAACCCATGCTTTGAGTAACAGCACAATGACCTATGCCAATATCCTAGCTAATAATCCATTAGAAAAAGTATTAGCTGATAATTTAGCTATCCGTCGTGGTGTGAATACTTTCAATGGAAGCTTGACCTTAGAAGCAGTGGCAAAAGATTTATCAATGGATTATACTCCGATCAACGATTTATTAGCGCCAGCAAATTCATAGGAATAAAAAACCTGTCAGCTCTTACTGACAGGTTTTTTTGGTATAATGAAGGATAGTATATTTTAATAACAACTTTTACTACAAGACTGGAGGACTTTATTTATGTTTTCTGACTTTCTATATGAACGTCCGGATCTAGCACAATACAAAAAGAAATTTGAATCCGCAACGCAAACATTTTCAACAGCCAAAAATTATACCAATGCGAAACACGCCATGAAAAAATTAAATGCGATGCGCAGTGAAATGACTAAAAATATGAAGTTGGCGTATATTCGCCATTCTATCAATACAAAGGATGATTTTTACAATCAAGAAAATGAATTTTGGGATCATCATGAACCACTAGTTGATCAACTACATAATACCTTTTATCAAAGTCTGCTCGCTTCTCCTTTTAAAACGGACTTACTGAATGACTATCCAGAAACACTTTTTCTTTTTGCAGAAGATCAACTCGCTTTATTAAACGAATCGGTCATTGAATTGAAACAAAAAGAAAATGAAGTCGTTAGCCGTTATACTCAATTGATTGCTTCTGCAGAATTATTGTTCGATGGAAAAAAATGTACCCTTTCTGAATTAGCAGCATATTTCAGTCAACCTGATCGTGAACTACGTAAAACAGCGCAAGAAGCCTACATTCAATTTTTTAGTGAGCATGAATCAGAATTCGATCAAATTTTTGACCAACTCGTTCATTTAAGAGATCAGCAGGCAAAAAATTTGGGCTTTGCAAATTATGTGGAATATGGCGATCGTTTAATGAATCGTTGGAGTTATAGTCGTGAACAGCTTCAGAATTTTCGTAGATTTATCATTGAAAATGTTGTACCGATCAATCAAAAACTATATAAAAGACAACAAGAACGTCTGGATATAGCATCATTGGAGTATTATGATTTACCACTTGTCTATCCTAAAGGAAATCCTCAACCTCATGGTGACGCTGAAACATTGGTTCACGAAGCCAAAAAAATGTATCATGAATTATCTACAGAAACCGGCGAATTTTTTGATCAAATGATTGCAGAACAATTAATGGACTTAATTAGTCGGCCTGGAAAACAAAGTGGTGGCTACTGTGAATACATTGATGAAGTCAGAATGCCTTTTATTTTTGCAAACTTTAACGGTACTTCTGATGATGTCGATGTCCTGACCCACGAAACTGGTCATGCCTTCCAAAGCTATCTGTCACGCTGGATTGAAGAACCTGAATTGGTTTTTCCAACTTCAGATACTGCTGAGATCCATTCAATGAGCATGGAGTTTTTAACCTGGCCTTGGATGTCTAACTTTTTTGGAGAAGAAAGTAAAAAGTATCAATTTGCTCACTTAAGCAGTGCCCTAGAATTTCTGCCCTATGGAGCATTAGTTGATCATTTTCAAGAAAAAGTCTATTCACATCCTGAATGGACACCAACAAAGCGGAAAAATTGCTGGCGCAAATTAGAAAAATTGTATTGTCCTGAACGTGATTATCAAACATCTGAAGCGTTGGCGCGTGGAATTTATTGGTACCGTCAAGGTCATATTTTTGAAGTTCCTTTTTATTATATTGATTATACGTTAGCTCAAGTTTGTGCATTACAATTTTGGCAACGAGCGATCGTCGAACAAGATCCTACGACTTGGACGGATTACCTCGCGATTTGTCGCATCGGTGGCAGTCAAACATTCTTAGAAACAGTTAAAACAGGTCACCTCGCTTCCCCTTTCGATCAAAATAAAATGAAGTCTTTACTTGCTGTTGTCGATAATTATTTATCAATGATCACAGAAGATGACTTGCGATAAAAAAGTGTCAGATAATAGTCTTATAGACTCGTATAAATTTAAAAAATGACAAAACATTCTTTTTGTTGCATTGTTTAAGTTTGAAAAAATTGAATTTCAAATACGCTATATTTATAAAAAGCAACTGGAAACTACTGTTATCCAGTTGCTTTTTTTGTATCTAGTTTAAAATAGCTGATTTACTCTATGAGATGGTATAATTAAATTAAATAACTAGAAAGGATTGATTGATTTGAATTATGAGATCTCAGATAGCACATTTGCACCCATTGCGAAAATCACTTTAAGCACGAATGAGAAACTACGTATTGAACGAGGAGCTATGGTTTATACAACTGGTAATATAGAGCTAGAAGGAACGATGAATTCGAATAGTAAAAAAGGTTTTGGTGGGGCTTTAAGTGCAGTCGGCCGTTCAGTCACCAGTGGCGAGAGCGTATTCATTAGTACTGCAACTTCTCATTCGGACAATTCTGTAATCGCGATTGCTCCTTCTGATCCAGGAAAAATTTTTGCTTTGGATGTAGGTAATGAGCATTGGCGTTTAAATACAGGAGCTTTTCTTGCTAGTGAAGAAAATGTTAACTATCAAATGAAACGACAAAAATTATCTGGTGCTTTACTTGGAGGTACTGGAGGGCTATTTGTCATGGAAACGACTGGTAACGGAAAGATTTTAGTTTCTGCTTTCGGTGACATCGAAAAAATTGAATTGGATGGAACAAAAACAGTGACCATTAATAACCGTCATGTGATTGCTTGGTCAAATTCTTTAGATTATTCAATCCATGTAGCTTCAGGTAAAATTGGTTTTAAAACCGGTGCAGGTATAGTGACTGAATTTAGCGGCCAGGGGTGTATTTATATCCAAACCCGAAATCTCAGAAGCTTCGCTCGACACATTAGCGACTTTATTCCAAATACTAATTCCTAATAATTTGCTGACAGGATTGTATCTCAGCTAAATAACGGGTAAAATATGGAAGACACTTTTGTAGAAAGCTGGTTTATATGACTGAAAAAAATTTACATGAGGCGGAGCCGCAAAATAGTTCTTCACGAATGGCCCGTTACCACACTGAGAAGGCTCCAATCATGAAAAAGGAACCTGATGAAAAAGTAGTCGCTGCGACTACTGCACCAAAGAAACAAGCCACTGCTCAAGAAAAAATGGTGCAAAGCACCGCCTGGCTGACTGTCGGAAATATCTTTTCCCGTCTTTTAGGAGCTGTTTATGTCATCCCTTGGTATATGTGGATGCAGCCTCACGGGGAAGCGGCCAATTATTTATATACCAAAGGCTACAACGTTTATGCCTTGTTCTTGATGATTTCCACGGCCGGAATTCCAGCAGCTGTTGCTAAACAAACGGCTCGATACAATTCCATGAATGAGTATGGATTAAGTAAAAAATTACTTTTTTATACATTACGCTTGATGACCATTGGTGGTATTATCTGTGCAGGTATTATGTACTTGGGAGCCCCTTTCTTAGCTCAAGGAAATGCGGATTTGATTCCGGTTATGCGCTCACTAAGCGTAGTTTTATTGATTTTCCCTGCAATGAGCGTAATCCGAGGTTTCTTCCAAGGAAATAACAATATGAAGCCCTATGCTATTTCACAAATCATTGAGCAGATCGCTCGGGTTTGCTATATGCTAGCGACAGCTTATATCATTATGCAAGTCAATCAAGGCAGCTATAAAACAGCTGTTGTCCAATCAACGTTTGCTGCATTTATCGGTGTAGCCTTCGCAATGGCCGTTTTACTGGTTTCATTATTAAAAGAACGAGCTACATTCAGAGAAATGATCAAAGAGAGCAGCAATAAGATTAGTTTTTCTGGACGTCAATTAGTCTTACAAATGATTGCCCAAGCTATTCCATTCATCATTGTCGGTAGTGGAATCAGTATTTTTAAATTGATCGATCAATATTCGTTTGAATCGATCATGGGAATGGTCACAAATTATTCTGCTGCTAAAAATGCAGAACTATTTGCTTTGATTTCTGCCAACCCAGATAAATTGACTATGGTCGTGATTGCATTAGGAACAGCGATGGCAACTGCTGGACTTCCATTGATCACAGAACGCTTTACTAAAAAGGATCATGTCGGATTGGCAAAACTAGTAACGAATAATATTCAATTACTATTCTTTGTCATGATGCCTGCGACTATTGGGATGATCGTTCTTTCCTACCCATTGAATACATTGTTCTATCGCCCTAATCTGCAAGGCGCTCACCTATTGGCTGCTTCTTGTATCGTTGGAATCATGATGGGGTTGTTTATGGTTTGTTCAACAATGCTTCAAGGACTAGATGGAAACATGCAAGCTGTTTGGTTCTTAGGAGTGGGTATTTTAGTCAAAGTTTTGACTCAGTTCCCATTGATCTATATGTTCCGCTCATACGGTCCTTTGATTGCTACCTTTGTTGGCTTGTTCGTTGCAAATATGTTTTTACTGGATCGGATTCATGTACTGACCGGATTTGCCTTTCGAGATACTCTTAATGCTATTGTTAAAATCGCCGGCATGTCAATTGTAATGGGGATCGTAGCATTTGTTGTGAAATTTATTTGTGAGGCCGTTCTAAGTTCTGATTCTAAAGTCCAATCGATGATTATTATCTTAATAGTTGCGGCTCTCGGAGGATTGAGTTATATCGTCCTAGCTTTAAAAACACGTATGGCTGATAATTTACTAGGACCAAGAGTAGATGGTATTCGCCGTCGTTTACACATTAAATAGTTTTTTATGACACGTATGATATTACGTGTCTTTTTTAACTATTCAAATAGTTAGAATGCTTATATATTTTTTAAAATTTAAGTCATCTCAATAGCCACATGAAGATCAAAAGCATTACTCTCTAAAAAACAATAGGCTTCTGGATTAAAACTTATTGATTTTCTTTCAATAGATTCCGCCAAGTAATCATTGTCTTATTGACATGATTCAAAACTTCCAACTCCGTTTTTTTAGGATCCGCAGCCTCTGATTGATAAAATTTTTCGAGCTTTTCGTAATTATTTTGTAACTGAGTCAAAATTTTTTGATTTTCTCTTTCTTCCAACAATAGGCTGTCTGCTTCAGCTTTCAATTGTTGAACAACAAATGGCGTCGTCTCTTGAAAATAAACGTAACCATATTTATTCAAATTGTTCTTATAAGATTGCATTGTTTGAATCGAAACTTCTATTACTGCAGCGATGTCTTTCGCTTTATCTGGCACGATAATCGTTTCCGTCATTTCAGCTACTGGCTGCTTTTTCTTGTTGCTCTGGCGCCATAAAATAAATATAAATAGGCCAATAACGATAATTGCTAGTAAAATTTTGGGGATGTTACTACTTCCCATTCACGTTCACTTCCTCTAAATGATGTTCCTATTATACCGAAAAAAAAGTGCGTTGGGATAAAAATCCCAACGCTATTTATTTATTTTTCTATTTTTTCTTCAACTTTGGCTAATGCCTGGGTCAGATCAGCTAATAAATCGGCTGTATCTTCAATGCCTACAGATAATCTTAATAACCCATCAGTCACTCCTTGCTTCTCTCGCTCTTCTTTCGGCACACAAGCGTGACTCATCGTCACAGGATAAGACAAGATTGATTCAACCCCACCTAAACTGACAGCAGCGATCGGTATTTTTAAAGCTTCTGCAAAAGCGAAAACCGCTTCTTGATCCGCTAATTCAAAGGATAAAACAGCTCCACCAGATGAGGCTTGCTGTTTTTGGATCTCATATCCAGGATGACTTTTTAAGCCGGGATAATTGACCTTTTTTACTGCCGGATGCTGTTCTAACATCTGACTAATTTTTTCTGCACTGCGAACACTTTGTTCCATCCGTAGCCCCATCGTTTTGAGTCCACGCATTGTTAACCAGCAATCTTCAACACCTAAAATACCGCCCAATACTTTTTGTTGTAAAAAGATTTGTTCATGCCACACCGGATCATCTGTAATGACTAATCCAGCGACAACATCGCTATGCCCATTGATAAACTTTGTAGCGCTATGGATCACGATATCCACTCCTAAGTCTAAAGGGTTTTGAAATTGTGGTGTCATAAATGTATTATCGATCATCGTAACTAATCCATGTGCTTTAGCAATCGAGACAACACCAACAATATCAGTTACCGAAAGCAATGGGTTAGATGGTGTTTCAAGATAGAGTCCTTTAGTATTTGGTCGAATCGCCTCTTCCCAAGCAGTTAAATCTGTTTCATCTACAAAAGTTATCTCAATTCCAAAGCGTTGCATGACCTCATTGACTAATTGAAAAGTCCCACCATAGATGCTCTTACACATCACTAAATGATCGCCTTGATCAAAGCTCAATAAAACTGCTGAAATAGCACTCATTCCAGAAGCGAAAGCTACAGCGTAATTCCCATTCTCCATTGCCGCAACTGCCTCTTCTAGAGCTGCACGCGTTGGATTTCCGAAACGAGAATACGTATACGGTTGTCCCTCTTTGATTGACGTTTGTTTAAATGTCGAGCATTGATAAATCGGAATCGATGATGCCCCAGTCGTTTCATCAAAGGCACGATAGCCGTGTATTAATTTAGTATTATTTTCCATCAGAAATCCCCCTTTTATCTACAATTTAAGCATATCATTTTTAAAAGCGTTTTCATTGTTTTTAGAAGAATTCCCATAGAAAATTTAGCTAACTTTTAGTAAAAGCTAGCTAATTCTAATGGATCACAAAATAAAAGATTCCACCCAAAACCAGTAAGAGCGTAAAATTGATGACACTGAATAAACCTAAGAATTTTTTTGTTTCATTCGAATAGTATACGCGAAATAAATTATAGCCGATTAAGTTTGCTAACGAAGCAATCAAGGTTCCTAATCCGCCGATATTCACACCTAAAATCACAGCTTGTTGATTTGTCGTAAATGGTGCAATCAAAAATGCTGCAGGTACATTAGAAATAACTTGGCTTAATCCTAAGCTGGCTAAATAAACGCTGTGCCCATTCAATGACTTTAAAAAGTTTTTGATAGCAGCCATTTGGCCAATATTTCCCACGATAATAAAAAAGAAAACAAAAGTCAGTAATAGACCATAGTCGACACGAGCAAATAATTCTCGACGATAAAATAAAATGATTAATGCGACTAACGCCACCGCCCATAAATATGCAAAAATATTTAAAACAACTAGAATCATCACAAGCATCAAAGCAGCTAACAAAAATCCTTCTTTTTTATCTACTACTTGTTCTTCAAAATTCATTTCCGATTGTTCTTCAAAATTCATTTCCGATAAAGGATCTTTTTCTACAAAAAAAGTCAGCAATCCAATCAATACACTACTTAATACTAAAACTGCTCCCATCCATGACAAAAATTGACCTAATTCAACATGATAGAAGTCATATAAGTATAAATTTTGAGGGTTTCCAAAAGGAAAAAAACTACTTCCTAAATTTGCTGCTACAATGATCAATACCGCGCCCAAAAAACGCCCTTTAAACTGTGGGAGTATTTGTAATATTTTCAAATAGATTGGTAATAACGTCAAAATCGCTACGTCATTTGTTAAAAACATTGAACCAATCAAAGCTAAAATGATCATTAGTTGAACTAATTGGCGACTATCTTTTGAATAATGCATCAACTTTTGAGCAACAAAGCGTAAAAAACCGATTTCTTCAAATCCCTGAATCAATAACATCAAACCAAACAAAGTCAAGATAACTTTGAAATCAATATCTCCAATCGAAAAGCGACCAATAAGACAGCTGATAATTGCTAATAGAAATGAGAAACTCAATAATTTATTGTTTTTAAAATAATTTAGAACTTTTTTCATATATTCTCACCTCCATCTTTAGAATACCTTAGCAAACAAAAATTTTACAAAAAAAAGACTCTTACAACAAGAGTCTTTTAAAAGTTATTTTGTTTCTAAATCATGTAAAAACAATCCACTTAATAGTTTTGGTTCAAACCAGGTAGACTTTGGCGGCATGATTTGCTTTGCATCAGCCACTGTTAACAAATCCTTCATTTGAGTCGGATACATTGAAAAAGCCAATTGATAGGCACCAGAGTCGACCAATTCTTCTAATTCCGCTGTCCCACGAATCCCGCCGACAAAATCAATTCGCTGATCTGTTCGCATATCCTTGATGTCAAAAATATCTTCTAATATATATTTTTGTAACAAAGCGACATCTAATTTTCCAACTGGGTCTTGAGGTATTTTCTCAGGTTTAATGCTTAACGTATACCAAGCTTGACCATCGTATAGTTGGCAATCCCCCGCTTGAGTTGGTTTCTTGTGCTGTGTTTTTGTTATCGTATAATTTTCAGCCATACGGGGAAAGAAATCTTCAGGTACATCAACGTTAAGCACTCGATTGTACTCCCAGATCGCTAATTGGTCTTCTGGAAAAATGATCGATAAGAATTTTTCCGTTTCACTATTTTGTTCCCCGCTTTTTCTTTTTTCTAGACCGACTTTCACTGCTGATTCTGTTCTATGATGCCCATCAGCAATATACAGAGCATCAACTTTCGTAAATAAATCACTAATTGTTTGAATCGTTAATGGGTCATCAATCATCCACACACGATGAGTCACTTCATGAAAACTAGTAAAATCATAAATGGGTCTATGTGTAGATTTCCATTCTGCTACTAATAACTGAATGTCATTCTGTGGTCGATAGCTTAAAAAAATCGGACTTGTATTAGCATCACACGTTCGGATATGATTCATTCGATCGATTTCTTTTTCATGGCGAGTAAATTCATGTTTTTTTATTTTTTCATCTAGATAATCTTGGATAGACGTACAAGTCACGATCCCCGTTTGGCTGCGTCCATCCATTACTAATTCATATAAGTAAAAAGCAGCAGCTGCTTCTTTAACTAACCAACCTTTAGCTAAAAAATCGGTCAAATTTTTAGCTGCTGTTTGATAGACTTCTGGATCGTAAACAGAAATGGATTCTGAGACATCAATCTCTGCTTTATCAATATGGAAATAACTGTAAGGATTGCCTTGAGCCAATTCTTGAGCTTCCTGTGAGTTCACGACATCGTAAGGCAAAGCGGCTACTTTATGAGCCAATTTTCTATCCGGTCGAATAGCTTTGAACGGCGATACTTGAACCATTAAAATTCCCCTTCCTGATGTTTGATAACCCGCACACGGATAATGCCAGCAATTTGATTTAATTTTTCAGTAATAGCAGAAATTTTCTCAGGATCTTTTTCAGAAATATCGACTAAAGTATAAGCATAGTCATCTTTTCCGCGATTGACCATATTATCAATATTAACTTCTAAAGCAGCAATCTCAGAAGCAATTACTCCTAACATATTCGGAACATTTTGATTGATTACTGTAATCCGGTATGGCGAATCAAAGGCCATCTCAACCGTAGGAAAGTTGACTGAACGCTTGATGATGCCTGTTTCTAAAAATCGTTTCAAGCCACGTGCGGCCATTTTGGCACAATTCACCTCTGCCTCTGCTGTAGATGCACCTAGATGCGGCAATACAGTAATTTTTTCGTTATGCAATAATTTCTCTTCTGCAAAATCAGTCGTAAATCCAGCAAGTTGATTTTTATTGATTGCTTTCAAAACGGCATCCGTATCAACGATTTCACCACGCGCAAAATTAAGCAGTTGAGCGGTCGGCTTCATCTGCGATAATTCTTTTTCACTAATCAAGTGATGTGTTTGATCATTCAGTGGTACATGGATCGTAATAAAATCGCAATTAGTTAAAACCTCTTTTAAATCCTGAGCCCGTCGCACTCTTCTAGAAATGCTCCATGCAGTATCAACGGAAACATAGGGATCATATCCAGTTACTTCCATTCCTAATCGATACGCATCATTGGCGACCATCGCTCCAATGGCACCTAAACCCACTACTCCTAATTTTTTGCCTTCTAGTTCTGTTCCAGCGAACTGAGCTTTTTTAGCCTCTGCTTGTTCGTCCACATCAGAACCGCTAAGCTGCTGAATCCAACCGATTCCTTTTACCATTGGTCGAACAGCTAATAATAAACTAGCGATCACTAACTCCTTGACTGCATTTGCATTCGCTCCTGGTGTATTAAAAACAACGATACCATTTTCAGTGCATTTTTTTACTGGTATATTGTTTGTACCCGCGCCTGCTCGGGCAACAGCTAATACAGATGCAGGAAAATCATAATCATGGAGTTTTTGACTTCTTAAAATGATTCCATCTGGATCATTCTTCTTATTGATTTGATAATTTTCTTGATCAAATCGTTCCAATCCTTCAGGGGCAATCGCATTGAACGTTTTTATTTGAAACATTTACTTCCCTCCATGTTCACTTTCAAATTTGTCCATTAAGGTTACTAATGCTTTAACACCTTCAAGTGGAAAAGCATTATACAAACTCGCTCGCATCCCGCCGACAGAGCGATGTCCTTTTAAGTTTTGAAATCCTTCAGCTACAGCTGCTTGATTGAAAGCTTTATCTAATTCCGCAGTTCCTGTAATAAACGGAATATTCGTCAAAGAACGACTATCCTGTCGAACCGGACTTTCAAAAAGAGCTGATTTTTCGATAGCATCATATAACACTGCTGCCTTTTCTTTGTTCTGCTTAAGAATACTATCAATACCACCTTGTTCCTTCAACCATTCAAAAACTAACTGAGCGATATAAATACTATAAGTCGGTGGTGTATTATACATCGAATTATTTTTGACTTGTAAAGTATAGTCAAGCATTGGGGCAAAAATGGCCTCTTGATTTAATAAGTCTTCACGAATAATCACAACCGTCAATCCTGCCGGACCAATATTTTTCTGGGCTCCTGCATAAATCAGACCAAAATCAGTTACTTGATAATCATTAGCTAAAATATTTGACGACATATCAGCTACAATAGGAACTTTTCCAAAATTTGGGATAGTCGTATAGGCTGTTCCTTCAATCGTATTATTGGTTGTGATGTGAACATACGCAGCTTCTTGATCTACTGTTTGCGGCAACTCGGGAATATAACTGTAATTTTTATCTTGACTTGAGGCAATAATTTCAACATTAACTTTCGGGATTGCTTTTGCTGCAGTGATCGCCTTTTTAGACCATGAGCCTGTATCTACATACAAAGCTTTTTTACCTTGAGCTAAGTTTAACGGCACCATACTAAACTGCAGACTAGCCCCTCCCTGAAGAAATAATACTTTATAATTATTAGGAATCTTCATTAAATTTCTTAATAAAGATTCTGCCGAACAAATAATTTCATCAAATAAGGAGGACCGATGACTCAGCTCCATGACCGACATGCCGCTACCTCTGTAATTTAGCAATTCGGATTGTGCAGTTTCCAATACTTTTTGGGGTAAGACTGCTGGGCCAGCTGAAAAATTATAAATTGTCATATACTATCGCTCCTTCTTAAGATGTGATGCCAATTATAACAGATCTCTTTAAATGATAAAAGATTAATCTAAAACTAATTAATCAGTAATTTAATCAATTTGATAAAAATCCACTTATTTATTTGAGAAAAATAGCGATGTAAATCTTCAATTGATTATTTACTTAAAAAGACAACTATTTATTTGACAACTAAACTAGAATGGATTACTCTTCTTATAGTTTAAATTACAACTATTTATTTTAAGAAAGAAGCGGATATCATGTCTTTAACTGCTCAACAAACACTCGATACAAAGAAAGAATTTCAGGAAAATTTTGAACGTACTGGTTTAACTTTAGAACAAATAGCCGAAGATTTGCATACTTCACCTGCCATCATTGCGGATACGTTAGTATTAAACGTTTCTCGAATTGAAGATCCCTGGGTCTTAAAAAATTATTTAGAGGATGTGCTTGATAAAAAAGGTATTGCTAGTATTCCTTTTAGCGCACTAGTAGGAGATTATCATCGGTATTGGTTTTTAAATAGCCGCCGAATTGAAAAAAGAAAGATCGGATAAAAAAAATCCTCAGCAATTTCTGCTGAGGATTTTTTGTTATTCTGCTTTTGAACGTCGAATATAGTTTTGGTAAAGAATAATACCCACAATTGTAAATCCAACTGGACCAGCAATCATCCATAGTGTATCGCGAACGCCTGCACCTTCAATGATTGGTTGGAAAATCGTAAAGACATTCGCACCTAAAACAAGTAAGAAGACGACAACACTAATCGCAATTGTTAATCCATGAGATTTATATACTTCAAATGGACGATCCAAACCTGGTTTTTTCTTGAATTTAGGGAATGCATAAATCAAGAATAGGTACGGTAACGTCATTGAAACATTTGCCATCAATGTCAAGATATTGTAGAAAGCTGATGGATCAGGTGTCCCGAATGAGGCAATCAAGATGATTGCTACAACGATCAAACATTGTGTCCACATCGCATAGCTTGGCATACCATTTTCATTCAATTCTGTAAATTTCTTAGGCCATAATTTTTTAGGTGTTCCCATAATCACTGTCTTTAATGGTGAATAAGTCAATGTGAAGAACGCACCACTATAGGCTAAGAACATTCCTAAACCAGTATAACGCGCAAACCAATTACCCATACTGATAGCAGCAGAATGGCTCAGGCCGATAGCATTACCGAATTCTACTCCTAAGTTATTCATCATAACATATGAGATATTTCCTAAGTTTGTTGTATCACCTGATAAAACATCTTGCCAGTTTGTACTTACACCCCAAAGGAAGATTCCTAACGCGTATCCTACAGAAATAATCAAGGCAGAGAAAACGACCGCTTTAGGGAATGTTTTTTCTGGATTTCTTGTTTTATCTACCATACCGCCGACAGCTTCTAAACCACCATAAGCAAAGATAGCAAATACAGCAAAACCTAATAAACCAATCGGACTTTGGTAACTAGGATTTGGAGAATGTAGAATGTGATCAAATGGTTGAGCTAAATGTCCACCCTTAGCAACCAAGATAATTCCTGAAATCACGATCAATACGACATTTAAACTTGTTACAGCAAGTCCACCTAAACTAGTAATTTTAACGATTCCTTTAACCCCTTTGATAGAGACTAAAGTAACGATTACCATCCAGACACAGGCTAAGATCCCAACCATTTGTGTTGAGTTTAAACCAAACATGTGTAATTTTTGTGTTTGGTCACTCCCAGCAAAGGCTGTTGTAAAAGGAATCCAAACTTTAGATGATGTAGATACCATCCAGACAACGTAAGAAGCAAACCACATAAATGTTCCGATAAATGCAAAACGTGGTCCTACGCTGACTTCTAACCATTTATACATTCCGCTATTTTCACCTTTGATTGTTGAACCAAATTCAGCCATCATCAAGGCAAATGGAATGAAAAATAGAATTGCAGCTACGACATAAAAGACGATTGAGCCATACCCCATCAAGTAAAAGGCTACCGGTCCGTTGGCAAACCCGAATACTGAGGTAAAGATCATCATGACCAGAGCGCCAAGCGTCATGCCTTTTTCTGCTTTGGACATTGAAACCACTCCTATTCAATTAATTTAGGGGTTGTTTTTTTTTAATTCATTCGATCTATATAACTAGTTATTAATTAGACAATAATAACTCAAACAAAGTAAAACCCCGACTATAACTTTACAATGAAAAAATACACTTTGCAAGTTATCAATATTTTATAAATATTCTGAAAAATCTCTTCTTAATAGAGTTAGCCTTATCTGTATATTTAAAATACAAGATTAAAAAATAACGCTTACAACAAAAATAAAAACGTGTCTGTATTTCTCTTTAAAATAATATATGTTAGAAATAATTTAAAAAAGCTGTTATATCACACGTTATTATTCATCTTTTAAAAAAAAATTTTTTATCTCAGCAATCATAATTGACGATAAAAATTAAAAAAAGACAGTCTTATTGACTATCTTTCAAAATTATTATCACTAAAGTTGTATTTATTTTTTTACTAATGTTTTTATTTAATTTTAGGCTGTCTAAAAATTTGTTTTTTTTTATCAAAATACCATTTTTCTACCACTCAATTTAAATTCTATAAAATTTAAATCTTAATTGAGTAATCATAATTGTTCGTCAAAGTTACGTACGCATTGACTTGTAGCTATTACCTATTCCTGATTACTGGATAAATTTTTTCCAAAAATTATTATGATTGATCCAAATCCAAGCACCTGACATAATCAAAATCCATAGTAATACAAGCACGTTTATAATTGACGCATTGAAATTTGAACTAATAGCAAAAGCATATAATGAGATGAGGATCACTCCAAGAATAATGACTGCCATCATCCATAAGACTAATCCAAAATTTCCTCCTCCTCGAGTAAATAGTTGATTCACATTGGTCCAAGTGACATCTAGCAACCGATAATCCCGAGTAAAAAAGTGTAAGGAAAGCAAGTATGTCCCAAAAATCACCCCAACCAAGAAAGACAAAAGCAAGCTTAATGGTAAATGAACGATACTTGCGATGATCAAACCGATAATCCCTGAAATTACTAGCTGTAGTTTACAACCGATCCAAAATTTTTGTTTCAGATAGCGATGCATTGATAATGGTAACGATTGAATAAATGAAAAATTTTCACGATCCAGCGATATAAAGTTACTGACAAATGATGTCTGATTCATCATTACACTAGAAAAAACGATCCCTGTTAAAAATAAAACACCAAAATATTTATTTGAAAGTCCCTGTAAATTTATAACATTTGTCGATATGATCGTAGCCATCATCACGATTGGCATGATTAAAGAAGATGTCAAGACTTGCATGATCAGGGATGGATTTTTTATCAATTGAAAATTGTAATTGCTTAACTGCCTTTTTAAAGATTGATTGCTTTTGTGTTTTCTTTTGGTAGCAAAGTCCCGGGCTCCCTCATCGCTGAATTGCTCATAGAGACTGGGGATCACAAATCCTTTTAGGATTGCAAATAAGATGACTGTTACGAATAAAATACTTAAAAGCATCAATAATCCTTCAATCGAAAATAACTGATGCAGGACTTGATAAAAAGGTAAGAACAAACTGATTGGTGCCCGGTCTGTCCGAACACTTTCATAGCTACCTGAATTTTGCGTGAAATTGATTGCTAAAATCCCGCCGATAGATATCAGCATTGAAAAACCTAACATCAAACTAGTAAATAATTTTTTATGCCGGCGAAATAATTTAGTTTTCGTTAACCCAAAAACAATCAAGCTACATAGGCTAAACAATAAAAAGAAAAAAACCAAAAATAGGACGATTGCGAAAAGAATAGCTAAGACAATAGGTATTCCACTCTTAAAAGCTGTTAAAAAGAATAAAACTAACAGTGGCAATAAAAATGGGATGATCGTCATTCCTACTGCTAAAAATTTAGCAATGAACACTTGGCTTTGTTTAATTGGCAAAGATAAATAGTCCATCAAGTCTTTACTCTCAAAAAAAACATTGAAGATAGCCGATAAGGATTGCGAAAAACCAATCAAAGAAAACAAGGCCATATAATAAGTGAAGTAGCCCGGTAATTTTCCAAAATCAATCATTACCATTGTTAATCCATAAATGATGACAAAAATAATTCCGGACATCAAATATTGTCTCAAGATGCTATGAATAACCTTCTTACCTACATGGCCTTTTTTACGAACTTGATTAGTGGTAGATGGATTCACGTACAGCATGTTTACAGCAATCAATTTTTTGATGAGTTCACGATTCATTATCTTGCCCCACTTCCAACTCCGCTATTAGGTCTTCATCCGATTGTCGTCCAGTCATTTTTAAATAAATACTTTCTAAAGACGCTCCAGGATGCGCATTGAGTAAATCAACTACAGATCCGTTATAAAGCAATTCTCCTTGTTTCAAGATAGCTAAATCATCACACAATTGCTGAGCGCTGTCTAAAACATGGGTTGAAAAAATAACTGTTTTCCCTTTTTCAGCATGCTGACGGATCATCTTTTTCAAGTCAAAGGCAGCTTGCGGATCTAGTCCTTGCAGTGGTTCATCTAGGATCCAAATATCCGGGTCAGGTAACAGTGCTCCGATAATAATCGTTTTTTGCCGCATTCCGTGAGAAAAATTTTCGATTGTTTCATCTTCATGACCAACCAAGGAAAACAATTCGATCAATTCTTGACGCCTATCATCACTGGCTTGAAGTTCATATGCTGCAGAAATTAAATCCCAATATTCATTGGCTGTTAATTGTAAGAAAATATCTGGTGAATCAGGAACATACGCGATTTTTTGTTTGATTGCTAGGCGATTCCCTTTTAGATTTTTACCATCAAAGAAGATTTCACCTTGAGACGGTTCTAAGATGCTCACTAAACTTTTGATAGTCGTTGATTTTCCAGCTCCATTGTGTCCCAAAAAACCGAAAATCTTACCTGCTTCAATCGTTAAATTCAAATTATTTAATGCCTTTTTATTTCCGTACGACTTCGTTACTCCAACTAATTCAATCATGTTTACTCACTCCTTTTTTCTACTATACGAGAAAAAGCAACGCCTGACAATCACTTACTGATTAAGAACCTAACACTTAGATTAAACTAGCTTTTCTAAAACTTTTTTTAGTTATCTTTATTATTTTTCAGGTATTCTTAGAAATTTTCTCAGCAAAACACCTATAATTTGTAAACATTTTACTAATTTTAACGTATTCTTGACGTTATTTTTATTGATTAGTATAAGCTTGAACTAATACTACTGAATACATTCTTATTTAACGGAGGCACTTATTTATGTACAAATTTACTGGATTAACAACCGAGGAAGTGGAAAAAAAGTATAACGCTGGTCAAAACAATGAACAAAATTTAAATCCAGGAAAAACGATTGGAACAATCATCCGAGAAAATACGTTTACCTTGTTTAATCTGCTCAATTTTTTATTGGCTGCCTGTTTATTTGCAGTGAAAGCATATAGTAATATGTTTTTCATTGTCATCATTATTATGAATATTACGATTGGTATCGTCCAAGAGATTCGAGCAAAAAAAATGGTGGAACGTTTAACTTTATTAGCTCAGAGTGATATCACTGTCATACGAGATGGCAAGAAACAAAAAATTGCTCCTAATCAATTAGTCTTAGGTGACTATGTTCAGTTGAAATCTGGCGAACAAATCCCTAGTGACATGAAAGTATTGGATGGTAAAGCCGAAGTGAATGAGTCGTTACTGACTGGAGAATCAGATACAATCCTTAAAAAAATAGGGGATCCGCTTTTATCTGGCAGTTTTTTAACTAGCGGTCAGGTACTGGCAGAAGTTAAACATGTCGGTGCGGATAATTACGCAGCTAAAATAATCAATGAAACCAAGTCTGCTAAACCATTAAAATCAGAATTGATTGGTTCGATTCGTAAGATATCAAAGTTCACTAGTTTTATCATCTTGCCAATCGGAATTTTACTATTTATAGAAGCTTTCTTTCTAAAGCATAGTGCGACAAATACAGCCGTCGTAGCTTCTGTTGCCGCTTTATTAGGTATGCTGCCAAAAGGTTTGGTTCTGTTAATTAGTATTGCCTTGACAACCGGTGTTTTAAAATTAGCTAAAAAGCAAGTATTAGTCCAAAACATGTATGCAATCGAAAATTTAGCCCATATGAATGTTCTGTGTTTAGACAAAACAGGGACTTTAACAGAAGGCAAGATGCAAGTAGAAGGACTGCATTATTTAAACGACACTTATAAAAAATCGCTACCTGATTTAATGAAAAATTATCTTTCAGCAACCGATGATAGTAATCCAACTGCACAAGCTCTTAAACAATTCTTTGGCGAAGGCCAAACGAAAGCAGCTGAACAGATACTCCCCTTCTCATCGGAAAGAAAATATGGGGCTGTGACATTTGAAGATCATCAGACTTTGTACTTAGGATCGCCTGAAAATCTCTTAGCGGCAAATCAAATTCCTGAGATAATCCAACAGTATCAAGCATCGGGGCTACGAATTCTTTTGATCGCACTGAGTACAACTGCCATTCAAGATGTCCCACTTGATTTAGTTCCTATCGCCTTTATTACTTTAAGCGATCCAATTCGCGCCAATGCTAGAGAAACATTGGATTTTCTTGAAACGCAAGCAGTTGATTTAAAAATCATTTCGGGTGACAATCCTAAAACTGTAGCGGCGATTGCCGAAAAAGCTGGTTTTAAAAATTATCAAACGGCGATTGATCTTTCCGATTATTCAGATGAAAGTGATATCCGCCAGTTGGCTCATAGTCATTCAATTTTTGGTCGAGTGACACCGCAGCAAAAAAAATTATTGATCCATGAATTAAAACAGCAAAATCAAACTGTCGGTATGACTGGCGACGGTGTCAATGACATTCTAGCCCTACGAGAAGCTGATATTTCAATTGCGATGGCTGAAGGTGATGATGCAACTCGTCAAATTGCAGATATCGTTTTGTTAGACTCAGATTTTGGCAAACTGCCTGCAATCATTTTTGAAGGTCGACGGGTAGTTAATAATATCACTCGTTCTTCAGGCGTATTTTTTATTAAGACGATTTATTCTTTACTTGTTTCTCTATTTTGTATTTTGACCGTCTCAACGTTTCCATTTATCCCACTGCAAATTACATTGATTGATTTAGCAATCGAAGGTTATCCCGCCTTTTTCTTATCTTTTGAAAAAGACAATCAAAAAATCACGGGACGCTTTTTACCTACCGCGATCAAACGCGCTTTACCAAGCGGATTGCTCGTTATGGCTAATATTCTACTTGTATGGCTGTTAGAAAAACTCTTTCTACCATCCGCCGATGCTCGTACCTTGATGTATTATCTTTTGATTGGGATTAGTTGTTTTGCGGTCATGAAATCTTGTCAGCCATTCAATCAGTTACGTCTTTTTCTTACCATAACTACAACTATCGGAAGTTATATAGCAATCATCTTATTCCATCAATTGCTATCTGTAGGGACGCTTTCACCACTGACATTTGGACTATTTATTATTTTTATGCTGGGTAATCTACTCTTTTGGAAGCCACTGGCTAAACAAGTACAAAAGTTGAAGTTGGCCTTTTTACAAATTTAGAATACTAAAAAACGTGAAACAAATCAGTGCAGGATTTGTTTCACGTTTTTCATCGTTGCTTAAAGTAATAATTTATCTTAATCGTACTATATTTTTAACCCATTGCTTGCATAAGGTAGAAAGGTAAATTGTAATCTAAGGTTGGAAAAGCGTACAACATTTTATCCAAGTCCATTAAAGACAATTTATTTTGGATGATGGTGGTTAAACTATTAATTACTTCCGGCGCTTCATTACTATAATTTGCAGCTCCAACTAGATTTTTTGATTGATCAAAAATCAATTTCATTGCAGCCTCTTTTTCATTCATGGCTTTGTAGTCCCAAGTATTGGCCAAATCAATTGTTTTGATCGTATATTTTTCAGGATTTTCTGCAGCCTCACTTGTTGTTACACCTACTTGGGCAATTCTTGGAAGCGTAAAAGCAGCGGTCGCAATCAAAGGATAGTCGATTTCTGCTTGTGTTTGACCAGTAAATAAACGGGTTAAATATCTGGCTTCGAAAGCGGCTGTTGGTGTTAATTTAGGTACTTCTTTTTTGACAACATCTCCGCTAGCATAAATATTTTTTTGTGTAGTTTGAAGATAATCGTCGACAATGATTCCTTGGCGGTCATAGGTTACGCCCGCTTTATCTAAGCCGACATGTTCAACATTCGGAATACGACCAGTCGCATCGATCACATAGTCAGCGGTGATTTGTTTGCCTCCGTCCGTTGTAACGATCAACTGATCCGCTCCATTTTTTTCAACTTTTGTTACTGCTTGGTTAAAGTGGAAGGATACGCCCTCATTACTCATTTTCTTAACTAATTTATCCGCAAATTCTGAGTCAAAACCGCTCAATGCACGCGAACCAAATTCAATGATCTGCACGTTTGCTCCAGATGAAACTGCAATTGATGCTAATTCCATCGATACATATCCAGCTCCCACAAAGACCATTTCCTTTGGCAATTTTTCCAAATCAAAAAAGTCAGTACTGCTTTTTAGTAATTCTTTACCTTCAATATTTAAACGAGCTGGTCTTTGTCCAGTAGCAATCACAAATTTTTCTGCGGTATACTTTTCATTTTTTACTTCGATCGTTGTTGGATCTGTGAATTCTGCATGACCAAAAATAAAGGTCACGCCTACTCGTTCTAAAAGTCCTTGAACTTGATCAGCTAATGGGTCAATGATTGTATGTTTATGCTGCATTAATTTTTCCCAATTGATTGATGCATCCAAAGGATTCAAACTTACTTCTTCATATTGTTTCATAATTTCTAGTGCTTTGACCGGACCATCTAATACCGCTTTTGCATCGCAACCAAAATTCGTACAAACACCAGCTACTTTATTTTCTTCGATGACGCCTACTTTTTTTCCAGCCATTGCTAATGGTAATGCTGCGTTCCAAGCAGCTTGTCCACTACCGATAAATAAAACATCAAAATTTTTCATTATATAACCTTCTTTTTTAATTTTAAGTCGTGCGCGATATATTAGCTAAAAAATTCTTTGAACTATACTACTGTACACTTCAAAGAGGATTGCTCTCAATTTTTAATGAATCTGAACTATTCGTTTATCAATTCTTTAAGCCCTTGATTGATCTTCAAAACAGTATTTAACGCATTTTGATAAGACAACATATCTGAATCTAATTGATTTCCGATACATGTTTCAATCGCTTGAAGAACAGCATCCTTATTTTCATTGGCTTTCTCAGTCAAACAAATTTCTAATTGACGTTTATCAGACGTTGGTCGGTTTCTAACGACCCATCCATGATCCTCTAACCGCTTTAATAAAGGTGTTAACGTATTACTTTTAAGCGATAACTCTTCTGACAAATCCTTTAGACTTTGACGATCATTTTCCCAAAGCGATAATAAAACGATGTATTGAGGATAGGTCAATTCAAATGGTTTTAATGCTTGCTGATAAAATTTATTAAATAAACGATTTGAATCATAAATCGCAAAACAAAGCTGATTAGTCAAATTCAATTCATTTCGAGAAACATTTTTAGTCATATAAAAACTCCTTAACATATCGCGTGCGATTTATTATATCTTAATTCTTTTCTAGATTCTTGTAAAGTAAAAAATATTATTGTCAAAATTTACTTTTTTCTGCTATGATCCAGTTATAAAAAATAAGAAAGCTGGAATATCAGTGATTCAAACTTTAGATTTATCAAAAACAGCCTTTATCTCTATTGACTTACAAGAAGGAATTTTAAATTCTGGTACGCTTCTCCCTCATTCAAATACCGAGGTGCTTGAAGCAAATAATCAAATTGCCAAAGCTCTTAAAAATACTGATGCCTTGATTACATTAGTCAATGTCGACGTATCCACCTTCCATTATCTACATCCTCATCACTCGGCTGCTAAGCGAACGGAGTTACCGGAAGGCTATGCAAAATTATCGATGGGTATCGCATCTGATCCAACCGCTAATAATGTTATTGAAGTAACAAAATACAATCCTGGGGCTTTTTTTGGTACAGATTTAGATTTACAACTTCGCCGTCGAGGAATTGATACTTTGATCCTTACAGGTGTCGCAACTGCGAATGGTGTTTATGCTACGGCATTAGATGCTTACCAACACGGTTACCGCTTATTAGTCATTGAAGATGCTTGTGCTGACCGTGATGAACAATTGCACACTATCTTTTTTGAAAAATTATTCCCTAAAATCAGCCAGCCATTGAAAACAGCTGAAATACTGAAATTGATTCAACAAGCAAAATAATATTTGTTTTCAAATTAAAGCTCATCAAAAATTTTTAATAAATTTTTGATGAGCTTTTTTATTTTTGATTGATTTCATCCTAAAGCTAATTTATTGATATTAATCAATAAAATGCTAAATTAAGTAAGATAAATGTTGCTATATCAGCATTTAAAAGTAAAAAAAAGATTATTGACAACTAAATAAATTGCACTTATATGGTCTTTCATATAAATGATATTTATCGTTACTATAGGTTTTGACTATAAACTTTACTCCCTCGTATACTGCGTATGCAATCAAAACTTTAGGAGGATTTATTTTATGATTACTGGTTTAAATTTATTAAACAACCCATTTTTAAATAAAGGGACAGCATTTACAAAAGAAGAACGTGCGAAATATGGCATCACAGGTATGCTACCTAGTACCGTTCAAACATTAGAACAACAATCTGTTCAAGCATATGGTCAATACTTAAGCAAGCAAACGGATTTAGAAAAACGTATCTTCTTAATGAACTTATTTAACACAAACAGAACACTATTTTATAAATTGATGGGCCAACATCTAGTTGAATTCATGCCAATCGTTTATGATCCAGTTGTTGCTGATTCAATCGAACAATACAATGAATTATTTGTTGAACCTCAAGACGCTGCCTTCCTTTCAATCGATGATCCTGAAAGTATCAAAGACAGCTTGAAAAATGCAGCTGATGGACGTGATATCCGTTTGATCGTCGTAACAGATGCTGAAGGAATTTTAGGTATGGGCGACTGGGGTGTTAACGGTGTCGATATCGCAATCGGTAAATTAATGGTTTATACAGCTGCAGCTGGAATCAATCCTGCACAAGTATTACCTGTCTCAATCGATTCTGGTACCAACAACGAAGAATTATTGAACAACCCACTTTACTTAGGTAACCGTCATGCCCGTGTTGAAGGCGAAACATATTATGAATTCATCGATCAATTTGTTGAAGCTGCAACAGATCTTTTCCCTGAATTATTATTACACTGGGAAGACTTTGGCCGTGGAAATGCTGCAAATATTCTAGAAAAATACCAAGACAAAATCACAACCTTCAATGATGATATCCAAGGAACTGGGATCGTTGTACTTGCTGGTGTTTTAGGTGGTTTGAACATCTCTGGCGAAGCGTTGAAAGATCAAACAATCTTGACCTTTGGTGCTGGTACTGCTGGTGTTGGTATTGCTAATATTTTATTAAAAGAAATGGTTCGCCAAGGAACACCTGAAGAAGAAGCGCGCAAACACTTCTATCAAGTAGATAAACAAGGTTTATTATTTGAAGATACTGAAGGCTTGACTCCAGGACAAATTCCATTTGCTAGAAAACGTGCTGAATTTGCGAACAATGCGGAACTTACAAGCTTAGAAGCCGTTGTAAAAACAATTCATCCAACAATCATGATCGGTACATCTACCCAACCAGGTGCTTTCAGTGAAACGATCATTAAAGAAATGGCTGCACATACGCCTCGTCCAATCATTATGCCTTTATCAAATCCAACAAAATTAGCTGAAGCAACAGCTCAAGATTTGATCGAATGGACTGACGGAAAAGCATTGATCGGAACAGGGATTCCTGCAGATGACGTTGAGTATAACGGGGTTACTTACCAAATCGGTCAAGCTAATAATGCTTTGATGTATCCAGGTTTAGGCTTAGGTCTGATTGCTTCAACTTCAACACGTGTAAATGATGAAATCATTTCTCAAGCCAGCCGCGCTTTAGGTGGTATCGTTGATGTAACTAAACCAGGAGCATCTATCTTACCTCCAGTTGCAAAAATCACTGAATTTTCTCAAGTAATTGCTGAAACAGTGGTTAAATCAGTCGTTGAACAAAAATTGAACCGTGAAGAAATTTCAGATATCAAAGCTGCGGTTGAAGCTGCTAAATGGGTTCCTGAATACTAAGCATAATTCCTTTAACCATATGATATAAATACTATCTCTCAAAATGAGGGGGGAGAGTTCTTCTGCTCCCTCATTTTCATGAGGATAAACACAAAGTTATTCAAGAAAGGATCTTTTGAAATGTCACAAAAAGATACATCAACTACGCCAGTCGTTGAAAAAAAGAAAAATTGGTTCTGGTCTACTAAGATCACTGGTGTGAGTCTTCCGCTTTATTTGATCATGGTTGCTGTATTGATCGTAGCGATGGCTTTAGGTAAATTGCCAACGAACATGATCGGACCAATCGCAATTCTTGTTATTTTCGGTAATTTATTCCATTTTATTGGGAACAAAATTCCAATCGTTAAAAGTTATTTAGGTGGTGGTTCCGTTTTTGCAATTTTTGCTTCTGCAGCTATTGCCACTTTCGGAATCCTTCCACATTCAGTTGTTGAATCAACAACGAACTTTGTTAGCAACATGGGATTCTTAGATTTTTATATTGCTGCACTTATCACTGGTAGTATTCTTGGAATGGACCGTAAACTTTTGATGAAAGCTTCTGTTCGTTTTATCCCAGTCGCATTGATCTCAATGGTTGTTTCATTCTTTGCTGTCGGTCTTGTTGGTATGCTGATCGGTAATGGCTTTGCCAACTCTGTTTTATATATCTCATTACCTGCCATGGCTGGTGGTGTTGGTGCGGGTGCCGTTCCATTATCATCAATTTATGCTCATGTTTTAGGAACAGATGCTTCTTCTATTATTTCTCGTTTGATCCCTGCAACAGCTATGACCAACGTCTTGGCGATTATCGGGGCTGCCTTAGTTGCCCGCGCAGGTCAATCCTTCCCAAAAATCAATGGGAATGGTAAATTAATGGAAAAAGGTGATCTTGGCGATGGAAAACCACGGGAAGTAAAACCTGATATCGCTCAACTAGGTGTTGGTTTAATGGTTGCGTTGACCTTCTTTATCTTAGGTCAAATCTGTAACTTCTTTTTACCTAAGATCCATGCGTATGCTTTCATGATTATCATCGTGGTCATTTGTAAAATCACGGATGTATTACCTAAATATTATGAAGATGCCGCAATCATGTTCAATAATTTGATCGTTAAAAACTTAACAGCCGCAGTTCTTGCTGGTATTGGTATCGCATTATTGAACTTAAATGTTTTAGCTTCGGCTTTGACATGGCAATTTGTTGTTTTATGTTTAACAAGTGTCGTTGCTATCTCTCTTGTTTCAGCCTTTGTTGGTCGTTTATTCGGATTGTACCCCATCGAATCAACAATCACAGCTGGTTTATGTAACAATTCTATGGGTGGTACTGGTAACGTTGCTGTCCTATCTGCTTCAAACCGGATGGAATTGATTGCTTTTGCTCAAATGGGTAACCGTTTAGGCGGCGCGATCGTTCTGATCATTTCAGGCTTCTTGATGCAGCTCTTTTCATAATAAAAATCCGCAGTAGTTAAGACTACTGCGGATTTTTTTGACTTTTTTAGCTAGAGCGATTGATTTCCCCATATTTTAAGGATCACACCGATTTCTACAAAATTATTTTACTTCTCCATGTAAGTAAATAATTGAATAAATTCTTCTGAAACCAACTCTATTTGCGGTGCAATCATTTTAAAAGCCTCTTCGATATCTATGAATTTTTTATTTTCATCAAACATATTGTTATCGATATCTAAGGGCGGATTCACTGACATGTTATACATATGAAGTCCTTGTGTTACTAATTTCATTGAGATTAACCCTTGAAATCCTCCATGCCCACCATACACCATAGTACTTACAGGTTTATGCTGCCATTCCTCATAAAGGTAGTCAAGTGCATTTTTTATTACTGCTGGGTAACCCCAATTGTATTGCGGAAATAATAAAACAAAACCATCATATTGTGAAATCAAATTGCTCCATTGCTTTGTATGAGTCTTTTGATAATTGCCCATTGCGGGTATCTCTGGTTCATCAAGGAATGGCAGATTGATTTCAGCTAAATCTATGATATCAATAGTTAATTCGGGCTTTGCCATCTTGCCTTTCACCCATGCAGCGATTTCTTTTCCAATTCTATTCGGACGGTTTGTTCCTAAGATGATGCCAATTTTTTTATTCATTTACACAGCTCTTTTCTTTTTATGTGCAATTTGCACATAAAAATTATAATTTAAGTATGCTATAATTACAACTATGAACACTCAAATTTTCAATTCTCTTTTTACGATTGTAAATTTCTTAAACGATCCTAAACGTGATGCTAACTTATTAAGAGAGGCTGGTATCAAAGAAGATAAGAATTTATTACCGATAATAGTTCGCGTTGGAGCAAGAGGCACAATCAGTGTAGGAGAATTGGCCAACCAGCTTGGAAAAAACCATTCATCAACAAGTCGACAGATTGATAAATTTGTTAAAGATGGAATACTTTCTTCTACTCAAAATAACGTTGATAAAAGAATTCGTTCAGTAAGTCTTACTGAAGACGGACAAAAAATCTACGACATGATCACTATTACCAGGGAACGAGTCATGGACGAATTGTTTATCCAGCTTACAGAACAAGAATTAGCTCAAATTGCTGAGAGTCTGAAAAAGGTCTCGGACATCTTAACTGATAGCTTCGAAAAAAAATAGAAACAGCCCAGATCTAGTAATAAGACCTGGGCTGTTTTCTTAGGTTAATAATCAAATCCTTTTAAAATTCCTACCTCTTCAAATCCGGCTGATTGCCCTTTTTCTTTAAAGACTAGTTCATTATCCTTAAACAATGTTAATGAAATTTCGGTACTGGTATTTTCTCGAATGATTCGACTCATCGCACCTGATGAAGGAGCTTTGAGCGCGTGCCCCGCCTCCGTTGTTACCTCTAAGTTCAAACGTAAATTTTTTTGGATTAATTCAATGATCAAATGCTCATTTTTTCGAACAATCGGCGCTACTTTCACACCATCATACGTTGAAAAACGATATTCTCTTTCACCGTGTTGAACTACGCAGATCACGCCTAAAAAGGCAAAACTTATAAATGGAATATCGGCAGCAGAAAAAAATAAGCGCACAGTTGGATCCACGAACTGGTTGCATTGGACCCATAAGTACGCTGAAGGAAAGGAACTGCCCCAATCTTTTTCAATGTATCCAGTCCCATTTCTAAAGTTTATTGATTGCTTATTCCAAAATAACGTGCCGTTAAGAGTATGACCCATACTAAGGATACCATGATAACATTCCATAAAGGATAGATAGGAAAAGGGCCCCATAATACTGGGTGCATAACGATTTTTTTTAATTTGATTGAGCTCACCGTAGACTAATGTCCCCTGCACCGATAATTCCTTGCTTTTCAGAGCTAGCGTTATTCCTTTTTCACTAAATTGATTTGGACCAATCTTAATCAGTCTTTTGGACTCTGAAACGTGAAAATCATTGATCGAGAATGGAAAGTAATGTGAACCCTGCTGGCTGATTACTTGAATAAAGACTTCTTTAGTCCCCTCCTCATTGATTGAGATACCTGGGATAAATGCGTAGACTTGATTTCCTATCTGGTGTTTAAAGTACCAACCCTCAAAAAAGGAATGTGTTGCTTCATTTGCATGGAAGAAACGATCGGTAGTAATCATCTTTTCGCCTCACTTTTTATTTTAAGTGTAGCATGAACCTCAAGATTCTTAGTTTGAAAAGGATTTTAGACAAATGATAATAAAAAAAAACTGACAGTCACATTGACCGTCAGTCTTTAAATGATTATTCAACAATTTTTTTATTTTCACGCATAAAGATTGCCGCTCCGATAGCACCAATCAAAACGATAGCTCCAGCTACGTAACAGATTTGAACCATTCCTTTATTAAAAGCATGCATAACAACTTTTTGTAACTCCGCTGCGAAAGGTGCTTTACTAATCGCTTCAGAAAAAGCAATTTCATGACCAGAAAATGGACCAGCATCAATCAAAGCATTTTTTAATTTATCTGGCAAATTCATACTTGAAGCATGATCGTTTATGACATCAGCATAACGGTTCGCTTCAACTAAACCTAAAATGACTACCCCAAAGCTGGTACCAAATTGACGGAAGACATTCAATAATCCTGAAGCCATCCCCATTTCTTGAGGCGCAACGCCTTCTAAACCAGCAGAATTCAATACAGGATTCACGATCCCATTTGCAATTCCGATCATCACAAGTGTTGGCCATAATTGAGCATAGCCCATCGTTGGTGATAATTGATGGATCAAGAATAAGAAACCAGCACCACTAATTAAAAGGCCTGCAACGATCATCCATTTTCTTGAAAATTTATTTCCCAAAATACCAACGATTGGTCCTAAAATAAGTGACCAAACAGAAAGCGCAAGTTGACGAATTCCTGTATCAAAGGCCGACCAGCCAATATAGTTTTGCATCAATACTGTTAGATACGTATTAAAAGCGTAAATCCCAGATCCAAGAGCAAACGCTACAATAACTGATCCGACAAAGTTGATATTTTTAAACATTTTTAGATTCATCATTGGGTTTTTGACTTTTGATTCAGTAAAGATAAAGATGATCAACAAAATAACTGCTAAAAGCAACCAGCCACCAACTTTAGCACTTGTCCAAGCCCAATCGATATTCGTTTCTTTTTGGATCAAGCCATAAACCGCACTAAATAATGTGGCTGCAGATAAGATCATACCAAGAAAATCAATTTTTTGATCTCTACCATAACTAGGTGTTTCATTAACAAATCGAATGGTCATTAAAACGGCAATGATTCCGATTGGTAAGTTGATGAAGAAAATAGATTCCCAACCAAAAGCGTCAACTAATAATCCACCAACCAATGGACCTGATGCTGAAGACAAACCTATAACTGAGCCTAAGATACCTAGAGCTAAGCCCCGTTGTTTCCCATCAAAATTGGATGCGACCAATGCCATTGATAGCGACATCATTCCAGCACCCCCGACAGCTTGAACCCCACGACCAATATTTAAAATAAGTAATGACGGTGCAAAACCATTTACTACAGAAGCAATAACGAACAAAATCAAACTAGCTAAGAAGATTTTTTTCCGCCCATACATATCCCCCATTTTTGAAACAATCAATAAAGTCACTGCAAAGACTAATGTATAGGCATTTAATACCCATTGTAATTGAGTAAAAGGCTCATTGAAGGCCTTTTGCATGGTTGGTAACGCCACATTGACCACTGTAACATCTAAAAGTCCCATAAAGACACCTAAAGACATGGCAACTAATGCGAACCATTTGCTTGAAGATTTTTCCATAACTTTTCAACACTCCTACTATTATAAAATCCATCGTTTGTAAAAAAGACTATTTTCGATTTTCTATTTGTTTTTTGATCCAAGAAAGTTTTGTATTGGCTAATTGAATATCTAATTCATATGAATCAATAATTACTCGAAAACGTTCGGCGACTTCTGGATAGCGTTTATGTTTTTCTACCATATCCTTTTGAGCTTCTTGATAGAAAACTAAGTCTTTTTCGATAAACTCTTGAAATTCTTCTAGAATTTTTATCTGTTCTGAAACTTCAACACTGTCTAAGGATCGTAATTTAAAATGGATCATATCATTGCGTTTTGCATCAGACGGAATTTTTGCTTTCATTAAACAAGTAAAGCGTTCAATCCCTTTTTCAGTGATATGCCATAATTTTGTTTTTCGTCCCTCTTCATGAATCGTTGAAGTAATCATTCCATCCATTTCTAATTTTTCTAGCGATGGATACAATACCCCGCTCGATACTTTACGCATCGGCTGCAACGCAGAGCCTACGATTTTTTGAAGTTTATAGCCAGTTTTATCACCAGTGATCAACGAACCTAACAATAATAAATCGTACATTATATCCTCCTTCCACAAAATTCAAATATGTCTTTTAGATGTATCGGCTTGCTTATTATAGATCTTTTAGACTTATTGTCAAGAAAAAACTTTCATTTTATTTCAGCATTTATTTACAATTGACTTTCAACAATTATGTATCTTTCAATAGAGCTTCTTTTCTTATTTATTCTTGTCAAACATAAAAAAGCACCAACAGGCTTATGACCGGTTGGTGCTTTCTAATAATTGGCTTAAATCAAAGCCCGTATTAATTTTCGAATAGATCGAACAAACAACAAATAATTGTTTATTCGCAAAAGTCACTTTTTGAAATCTTCTTGAAGATGCGGGGATGTGATGGTGTCCATGAACGACACCCAAAATCGGATAATCTTGGAACACTTTTTCAAGTTCATCATTATCGCAAGCATATTGTTTACTATATGCACTGCTTTGAGGTGATAGCATGCTTAATTCATTGAATAAGGGTGCATGCGATAAGATCACGATCGGTGTTTCATAATCATCTTTCAGCAATCGTTTTAAGGTCTGTAAAATAAATTTCTGCTGAGCTTGTTTCCGTTCTATCAAGACAACTGGAATCGTTAAGCCCACGTAACGAATTCCTTGATACGTATAAACCTCATTATTAAGGATACGCATTTTAGGAAATCGTTTTTGTAATTCAGTCTGAACAACAGAATAAAACTTATGATCTCCTAACGGTAATGAATGCCATTGTTCATCTGAATCAAGCATTAATTCTTGGAACCATCGTTCTTTAAAATAGGGCCGCCACTTGTCCCAATCTTCCAACTGTTTATCGTGTTCTTGTGGTAAACTATCAGTTAATTCATGGCCCCCAATCACATAAAGCCCTTCAATCTCACTATTACTGACATGAGATTCTGAGATATCACCAATCAATAGATTGAAATGATGATTTACTATCGGTAAATCACCCTCTTTTGCGTGGATATCAGAGATGACATTGATCAGGTTCTTATTTTCATTCGAGTGTACATTTTTAAAATGATTCGCAATAGCATCTGGACGAACACTGTGGGCTATATAATTTTCACGTAAGTGAGACAATTCAGCACCATATTCAGAACGTAATAATGGCTTCGTATTAATTGAATTTTCTTGATTAGAAACAACTAACACTGATTCGATACGCTGTTTGACTGGTTGCGGTAATAAAGCTAAGCCTGGAGTTATATCAGTCTCATAATGTAATCCCAATGGTACATCTACAGCATTTTGTATCAATTGAATCTGTTGCCCATCAATCATTAGTGGTAAAGACTGTGTCACTTGAACAACAAAGGCTAGATATTCAGAGATATATCCGGCTATTCCAGTTTTAACATTTTCACTACATAAAAATTTTCCAGCTAAATTCGCTGATAATGGCCCTGTTTCATCATGTTGCATGAGTCTTCCAAGGATTTGGATCTCCAACAAAGGATTTTGAAAAATAGCTTGATACGCCTGTTTGACTTCCTTCGAATCCTCTTTCACTTTTTGCTGTGTCGTTTGAAACAGGCTCAGCATTAAATATTTTTCTAGATTTTCTTTATGTGATTCAATGTATATTCTGACCTCTGTCGGATGCAATAAATATTGAATCGCTGCACGTTGAATATAATTTCGTGCAGTATCATAAGGGATCGCTGAATAGACTAGATCGCCTCGCGAAGAAATGGCCATCGTTTGATCACGAACATTATAGGTAAGTTGAAAATATTCATTACGCAAAATAGTTTTATTGATTGGTCGACGTTTATTTTCTGGATACAACTCAATTCGCTGATCAAGAATCTGTAGTAACTGGTTCTCTTTATGAGGTTCTTGGAATGTACCAACTTTCAACTCATTTTTTTTTGATTTCATTTATTCCTCTTAAATTATGGGAACGATTAATTGCCCATTTCATTTTATTATCGCCTTTAGTATAACAATAAATCAAAAATTTCGAAAATGAAAAAATACCCGAAAAATTCGTCTGCACGAGTTTCGGGTATCAATAGTTTTAATTTACGCGAACACCAAAATCTGGTGTGTAGTATTGAGTCGAACCATAAGTAACCGTTTGACCTGGTTGAGGAGCATGAATATACTGATCGCCACCGGCTGAGATCGCCACATGATACGTCGCACCTCGATCGCCCCAGAATAATAAATCTCCAGCTTGCGCATCGCTCACAGTAATTTGTGTTCCAGATGATTCTTGAGCGACTGTCCAAGAACCGATATTTTCTCCAGTTACTTGTTTATAGACATATTGTGTCAAACCAGAGCAGTCAAAACCACTTGGATCTTTTCCACCCCAAACATATTGTGTACCAATATATTTTTCAGCTTCGTTTACAATTTGTTGACCTTGAGATGTTTGCTGTGTTTGATCAGCTGCTTGATTTTGATTAGCAGTTTGGTCAGTTGTCGCTGTTTGATCAGCTGCTTGATTTTGATTGCCAGTTTGATCTGTTGTCGCTGTTTGATCAGCTACTTGGTTTTGATTGGCAGTTTGATCTGTTGTCGCTGTTTGATCAGCTACTTGATTTTGATTGCCAGTTTGATCTGTTGTCGCTGTCTGATCAACTACCTGATTTTGATCAGTAGTTTGTTCTTGTGTTACGCCTTGATCAGTTGCTTGATTTTGATTAGCAATTTGATCTGTCGTTGGATTTTGAGATACTGTTTGATCTTGGTTAGTTGTAGTTTGTTCTTCTTGTTGCACTGGTGTCGTTTCAGCTGCAGGTGATACTTCTACTGCTGTTTCGGCAGATGGTGTATCTAATTGAGTTACAGTATCATCCGTAGTTGGCAGTGTTGTAGAAAGTAATGTGTTATCATCTGTGGCAGTTGTAACATCTGATGTATCTGTTACGACTGGCGGAGTCACAACTTGGTCATTAGTGACTTGGGCTGCTTCGCCATTTCCAACGACCACTGTTTGGCCTGCATAAATATTATTATCCGTGATACTATTCCAATCGGTAAACTCTTTCACACCAATTCCAAATTGATCCGTGATAGAATTAACTGTGTCACCTGATTGAACCGTGTATTGTTGCGGTGCGGAAGTCGTTACTTGTGCTGTTTGTGCAACAGGAGCTGTAACAGGTTCCGTCGCATCATACGTTGTTAAATTATTTTCTTGAATTGTTGAAACTAATTTTTGAACATAACTTTGATCTTTATTGAAACGGCCTTCTAACGCTTGCGCTGCACTTTGATAGTCCTGTGCATTGCTTCGCCATGTTCCGCTAAAGTAATTTTCTTTTCCGTCTTGAGAAGTCGTTTTTAAAATTTCAATATAATCTTGGACAGCTTCTTTGAACGAACCATATTTTTTCAGTTCTTTCTTTTGAGTAAGTCCAGATTCTGAATCAGTTTTGTCAAGAACCGCTGATTGGCCTTGATATTGTCCTTCTAAGCCAAAAAGATTATTGTAAGGTGCTTGAGCAAATTCATTTTGTCCCCAATTACTTTCAATGATTGCTTGAGCAATGATTACTGAAGCATATAAATCATGTTTATCAGCTAAAGGTTGGATTTCTTTTGAAATTTTTTCAATAAATGCTTTTTTATCTGCATTGGACGTCGTTGCGGTCGTTTGATCTTCAACTGCTTTTACTTGGTGTGTCTTTAATAAAGGTGCTACAACGGAAACCGTTACTAACGCTGTACCTAAAACAGCAGAACCTTTTTTTAGGTAGCGATAGTTATTGGACTTCTGCCGTTTTTGCTGGCGCAATTCGCGTCGGGTTAAAACTTTACTAGCCATTAATCATCTCTCCGTTCTCTCAATAATTCTTAAATTTTTTTTAATCCAACTAATTATAACACACACTAAATAGAACGACTTAATTTATAGCCCCGCTTTTTTTATTTTTCGTATTATTTTTTTGTACGAACGATAAAAATAAGTTTAATGACCTTTATATATAGTCTCATAAGAATTAAAAATAAACAAAAGTCTTTTTAAAGTACTGTAAAAGATTGACTGTTTCTAGCTGGAGGTTCCTTATGCTGAAAGAAAAAATACGTTCATTGCCTCAAACACCTGGTGTTTATAAAATGAAAAATAGTAAAGGTGAAATTATTTATATTGGCAAAGCTAAAAATCTAAAACAACGTGTTAGTTCTTATTTTATAAAAAATTCGCAACATTCAAAAAAAGTTCTCGATATGGTCCGTTCGATTGATGATTTTGATATTGAATTGGTTGACACGGAATTTGATGCACTACTATTAGAATGCCTGCTGATTCATCAATTCCGCCCGCGATACAACCGAATGATGAACTATTATGAGAGCTACGGATATTTTCAATTTATCGAATCCTCGCCGTATTTAAATGTTGTAAGTGACTGGTCTGAAAAAGGTTTAGTATTAGGGCCTTTTTACAAAGAGAGTAAAATCAAAGAAATAAAAGAGATTATCAATAGCGTATACCGTTTGGATGGTCCATTAAAATATGCCGCTGGCATCGTGGCAAATTACCAGAATATATCTCCAGAAGAGGAATTTGATTTACGAATAAAAGAAATTAAGGCTACCTTGATAGGTAATTCTACTGCCTTGCTGACACGCATTGAAGAACGGGTCCAAGCGGCAAATCAAAGAGAAGATTATGAAGCATCCGCACAGTGGTGGCAAAAATATTTGACCGTTCAACGCTTTTTACGTCGAAATAAGCAAATCCTTCAGATTATGCAGAATAAAAGATTTGTCGGCATCCTTCCTGAACAAGGTAAATTTTATTGCTATCTATATGCTAAAGGAGAAATATTGAATCGAATCGTTTATAAGCGACGTCCTTCGATGCAACAAGCAAAAAAAAGATTAGAAAAGAGAATTCCTTTAAAGGATTGGCAACAACTCGACTCAAAAAAATACTTAGAAAAAGCAGATGTTGACTTATTTCCCATCTTTTTTAATTATTTGAATCGCCATGGCGATTTATCAGCTTTTGACCCTCTAGAATAATCATTCTAGTTTGTATTCGATTTCATTAATTGATACAATAATGTAATAGCATCATACGATGGAGGATACTTATGCAAATTGAAAAAATTACAAAACCAGAGCAGCTCGTCGTCTCAACATCTACCCATATAGCACATGAATTTCTACCTACTTTTATTGGTACTTCTTTTGTAGAATTATTAGAATATATCCAAAAGAATGGTGCTGAGTTAATCGGGACACCATTTATTTCATATTTAAATCTTGATGAATCTGGACTACCGAAAGATGAATTATTAGAAATTGAAATTGGATTTCCCATCAACAAAGAACTGCCTTCAACTGAAAAATTCCAGAGTTACTTGCTTCCAAGCTATCAAGCAGTACGAACGCTTTATATCGGTGATTATGATGATCTGACGGATTCATATAAAGAATTGATTGAAGCTATCAAGCAAGAAAATGGCATTTTTACTTACCGTAGTTATGAATACTATTTGACGGATGCTTCTGTGCCCCTAGCTGATCAAGAAACAATGATCGAGTTGGCCTTTCGTAAAAAACGCAAAGATTTATTTAATGATTAATCCTACTAAACCAAAAAAGCATCCTCAATAGCGAGGATGCTTTTTTCGGGATTAGAAGGTCTCACCCCATGCATGAAAATCAATCTTAGAATCATCAAATTCCATAATCGTTAGACTTGAGTTATCTACGATGCCACCTTCACGAATTTCAGCTAGGGTCATCCCTTTTAATGTATTTAATAATGCCATCAATAAAATTCCATGGCTTACAACTAAAACATTTCCATTTGGGTATTGATGAGTGATCTCTTTGATTACTTGTCTACTCCGTTCGATTAATTCAGCATAAGACTCTCCATGAAATTTTTTTGAATCGAATAAATCTGGGCGTGTTCGATAATGATTTATATCTTCCGGATATTTACCAGTGATCTCAGTAATTTTTTTACCATCCCAATCACCTAACCGCATTTCTCTTAAGCCTTCAACAATGGTTAGTTCGGGGGCCTTCTTCTGATCAGCTAAAATGATCTTCGCCGTTGTCTGCGCCCTCATTTGCGGCGAGGATATAGCTGCATCAAAAGCAACATCTTTCAAATGTTGTGCGATTCTCCTTGTTGCCTCGATTCCTTCGGGAACCAATGGAGAATCTACTGTTCCACCGTTAAAGCGGCCTTCAGCATTGATTTCTGTTTTTCCATGTCTAATAAAATAAAAAAGTGTCACACACTCACCTCTTTCAATGACTAGTATACACTAACATCTTATAGTTCTTCTCTCATTTTTAACTTTTTAACTGCTTTTAAATCAGTGACTTTGTAATCGGATTCATTTATAATGAAATTAAGAAAAAACAATATTATATGCTCTTATCTATTTGATACCCTATTATTTTTTGTAAAAAATAATTTATTATTGGAGGTTACTTGATGGAAAAAGAAAAACGAGCACAAACAAGTACCGATTTAGCCTTAGCTACCTCAGGTATTTTTAGTCTCATCCTTTTTAGCATATTGATGATTGCCCGTGTGATTGAACATCATGAAATCATGGATCTTTTTAGTTTACTCACAGGCGCTGGCGCAGCTTTTTGCTACGGTAAATTTATTTGGATAAAACAAACGAGCTGGTTAGTCTCCGCCGTCGGTCTACTGGTCTTATGTATTTTCTTTTTTATCAAATACTTATTCTGAAAACTGTCAAATAATTTGACGGTTTTTTTATTTGTTTGCCTTTGTTATCATAGATTAAATTACTTATTTTTTTGGAGGTTCCTATGTCTGATTTTGAAGTTCTAGTTGATTATTTAACCACCACATCCCCAACTCCCAGCTTTTATTCCGATACATTGGTCATCGCCGGGAATAGTTTAATATCTTTAATCGTTTCAGCAGCCAAATTTTGTGAAGACCATAAAGAGATCAAACAAGTTGTTTTTGTTGGTGGTAGAGGCCATGGGACTGCTCCTTTGATCGCCAATGCCGAAAAACACATTCCAAATTTAGTTCAGCCAGACTGGCCGTTATTGTCTGAAGCTGAAATCATGCAAAAGATTTTCTCTAATTATTGTTCTCGAGAGGTTCTCCAATTATTAGAAACACATTCTAGCAATACTGGTGAAAATGCTCGTTTCTCCCGTGATTTATTTGAAACTGCTCGTCCCGAAAATTTTTGGCTAGTCCAAGATCCTCTCGTTCAAAAACGAACACATTTAACCTTTAGCAAAGAATGGGAACTACCATTGAGTGCTATCCACTCATTGATTTTCGAAAAGCCTGTATTGCTTGCTTTTGATGGGCGACCTTACTTTAAAAATGCCGAAATGGATAGTTGGTGGCAAACAGATTACTTTCTTTCATTAACTTTAGGCGAAATTCGCAGACTGCAAGACAACGAACAAGGCTATGGACCAAAGGGCACCAACTATATCCCGCATGTAGAACTGCCGGATGACGTTCTCTTGAGTTATCAGCGTTGCCAAAAATATTTGACCGGCAGCAATCGCAGATAAAAAAAGAAGCTCTCCCTAGAGAACTTCTTTGCTTATTCGATCACAGTACCTAAAAAGCTAGTTACTTTATCAAAAACGTTACTGAAAAAATTTGCTAAATTTTGCCAAATACCACCAAAATCAGGGTTAGCTACAAAATTTTGTACCTGTGTAAGCATCTGATCTTTGTAGATATAAATAATAAATAGCAAAAACAACACACCGGCGATCCGCCACAGAATAGAACCTACTTTTACAACAAAGAAAATCAGTAATGCTATAAATGCAATCGCTAATAATTGCTCCATTTGTTTCACTCCTTTATTTATGTTTTTGAATTAATTTTACTTTTTATAACTTCTTGATCATTATGCAATAAAATCGTTTGTTTTTCATGGGTCGGAAGTCGGATATCTGTTTAAAAAAGACTAAATTGATTTCTAAGAATTTAGTAAGCGCTACAAAACCTTTTAGACGAGGCTTTCTAATCTAATCTAAAAGAAAACGCTTCTTATTTCTTTGGATTTTTACAGAATTTTTCTCATAAACTTTAAGCGTATTTACGCTGTAATAAAAACAATTCTCGTTACTATGATTATAATAAAGTATAAAAGGAGTCATGTTTGTGTCGACAATTACAGAGCAAGCCCTAGAAGAATTAAGTCCTTTCGAACTAAGTCTTTTTTTAGAACAAAAAATTCATGAAAATAAAAATGTCACCAATCTTTTAAATGCTGGCCGGGGAAATCCTAACTGGACAGCGCCTACTCCCCGAGAAGCTTTTTTTCTCTTGGGACAATTTGCTACACAGGAAACATTATACGGTACAGGCGAATTAACTGCCGGAATGATTCAGTCTGATGCGACTCGCGGACAACGTTTCGTTGATTTTCTACAAAATCATCCTAGCAAAGGTGCTGACTTTTTAAAAAAAATCTGGTTTTCAGATAATAATTTCTTAGGAATGCCTAAAGAACTTTGGTTAACGGATATCTTAGATCATATTATTGGTGACAATTATCCTAATCCTGTACGTTGTCTCACTGCCTGTGAGGCACCTATCAAAGCTTATCTAAACCAAGAACTTTTTTCAAATAGCACAATCCCTTTTGATGTTTTTGCTGTAGAAGGCGGAACTGCTGGTATTTGTTATATCTTTGACACACTGCTGAACAATTTTTTATTGAATCGCGGCAATAAAATTGCTTTAATGCTGCCTACATTTGCTCCTTATCTTGAAATTCCTGAGCTACCGAAATATGCTTTTGAGATCGTCAAAGTCCAAGCGAAACAAACAATGGTTGATGGAAAAATGACCTATCAATACCCTGATGAAGAAATCAATAAATTACGCGATTCCGATATCAAGGCTGTTTTTGTAGTCAACCCTAGCAATCCAACAGCGAATGCTCTAGCACAACCAACAATTGACCTGCTGAAAGATATCGTTTCGACTGATAATCCAGAATTGATGATTCTAACAGATGATGTGTATGGCACTTTTGTTCCAGTTTTTACTTCTCTTTTTTCTGAATTACCTTACAATACTGCGTGTATTTATTCTTATTCAAAATACTTTGGTGCTACTGGTTGGCGTGTAGGAACGATTGCTGTTGCCAAGCATAATTTATTTGATGAATTGATCGCTAACTTACCTAAAGAAAATATTGAACAACTAAATGAACGTTACGCTTCTTTGACCGCTGATCCAACTACGATCACGTTTGTTGATCGAATTGTTGCTGACAGTCGTGATGTTGCTTTAAATCACGCTTCCGGCTTATCTGCTCCTCAACAAGTGATGATGGTGATGTTTAGTCTCTATAGTCTTTTAGATGAAGGGCAAGCCTACAAAGCAGAAGTGATGGATATTTGCCGTCAACGTGAAAAATTATTATTCCATACGTTAGGCTTACAAGAACCTTTAGAAGATTTGGATACCGCTTATTATTGTGAAATCAATTATGAAGATTGGAGTCGTAAACGTTACGGGAATGCTTTTGCCGACTATCTAAAAAATAAATGGACTGTCACAAAAGTCTTGACTTCACTAGCTGAAAAAGAACAATTGATGCTACTAAAAGCCAATGCTTTCGGTAGTAGTGAATGGGCTGTTCGTGTCTCTTTAGCGAACTTAGCCACAAATCAATACCCCGAAGTAGGAAAACGGATAATCCGTTTAACAGACAGCATCCGTGATCAATGGATGAAAACAAAATAAAAAAATCTCCTTTCTATATTAATAGAAAGGAGATTTTTTTATTTATTGATACGACGATAATTTTCGTCAAAATATTTTCCTGTGCGAATATCTTCGGGCATTCCTTCGTATGGGGCTTCACTGATAGCATCTTCATTGTCTACCCCAGCTTCACCCATATAAGTGATTTTAGCAAATTCAGGAACAACTAGTTTTGGATAAGTTTCATATTTTTCTCTAGCAGCTAACATTTCATCAATGTGTTCATTTTGGAATGTTACCGTAATTTCAGGATGTTCTTCCACCCATTTAGGAAAGAAAATAGTTCCATGTAATTTTTGTTCATTTGGAAGGAAATCTAAAGCAACATCTGTACCAGTAGGTTCAGTCCAAGTAATTTTGTATACCCCTTCTGTTAACATATCCATTTGAACTTCTTGATCTTTGACCCAACGTCCGGCAACCATTCCGCCATGAATTCGATAGTCGACTGTATGATCATTTTTTGCATACCATTCATATTCCCAACCATTATCATACGTATAAATAAAATGAGTTCCAACAAAATCTGCTAAAGTTTTAAATTCTTTCATGATGATTCCTCCAATAAATTAAATTAATATATACATGTAATTAATTACATGTTTTCGATTACGTGATTATGTTAAAATAATTTTTAACGAATGTCAAGGGACGTGTTTAAAATCGCTCAAAAAAATATTTTACAATACATTATTTTAGGAATGATCCAAAATGGTACCAATACGGGCTATGAGATAAAAAATGCTTTTCAAACTGAAATTGGTGAATTTTGGCAAGCCAAACACAGTCAGATCTATCCAGAGCTTTCTAAGTTGACTCGAAAAAACTTAATTGATTTTCAAACAGAAGTTGTTGGAACTAAATTAGAAAAGAAAGTCTATTCCCTAACTAACGATGGAAAAAGGGTCTTAAATGAATGGTTAAAAGAACCTTTAATTGATCTTCCCGTAAATAAAGATGAATTCGTGTTGAAGCTCTATTTTATTAAGAGCATGGATGATAAACGGTTGCCAGAAATGATCCAACAACAGATAGAATTACATTCAAAAAAGTTAGAGCACTTAAAACAAAGAAAACAAATCGTGTTTTCGGAAGAAGAAATCCAAGAAAATTATGGCCATTATTTGATTTTGATGCACGCTATCCATCGTGAAGAAGAATATTTAAACTGGTTAGAATGTTTGAAAAGGGATTAATCTTTCTATTTTTATAGAAAAGTAAAGGCATAGAAACAATTTCTATGCTTTTTGTATTTTTTAAAATTGGCGGGTTTAAAATAAAGCCAATTGGCAGTTTAAAAATAGTGAATTAACAGCTATGCTAATTAAAAATCAATTCTTCGAGGTGAATAAAATGAAAAAAGTTGTGACAATTGCTGGATCAGATGCGACTGGCGGCGGTGGTTTAGAAGCCGATTTAAAAACATTCCAAGAATATGGAACATTTGGCCTTACAGCCATTACTTCCATTGTAAATTTAGATCCTACGACCGGAAATCACCATTTAAGAGTCTTACCGCTTGAATGGTTGCAAGAGCAATTGGCTTCTGTCTTTGCTGGAAGTGTTGATGCGATCAAAACCGGGTTATTGCCGTCGCAAGAAATTATTGAACTCGTTGCCAGTCACCTCCCTTTTTCTACACCGTTGATCGTTGACCCCGTGATTGGTGGAAAAGGTACCCCAGATTTTATTGGGAATCAGCAAGTTCAAGCATTACAAAAATCATTATTGCCAAAAGCATTAGTGACTACCCCAAACTTGCGTGAAGCTGGGATCCTATCAGAACTTGGGGAATTATCTTCGGAACAACAAATGCGTAAAGCAGCCCAAAAAATAGCTTTACTGGGACCAAAACACGTTGTGATTAAGGGCGGTGCTCGGTTAAGTCAAACTGAAACACTTGATCTTCATTATGATGGCTCCACTTTTCAAACCTATCCACATCAAATAATCGATACCCCGTATAATCATGGCGCGGGTTGTACTTTTGCGGCAGCAATCACGGCTGGGATCGCTAAAGATGCCTCAATTGATCAATCGATTCAGCATGCGATCGATTTTGTTCAAGCTGCTATCAAATTAGGTGAGCAAATCAATCCATATGTGGGACATGTCTGGCACGGCGCTTACACACATGGAGAAAATAGAATGGAGTTTTCAAATGACAAATGATAATAAAATCCAAAATCTTGTATTAATCGCTCTGTTCGCGGCATTGACTTTTATTGGGACAATGATTAAGATTCCTTTACCCACTGGTGCTTTCATCCACTTTGGAAATGCTATCGTCTTACTAGCTGTTTTACTGATTGGTTATTGGCAAGGATCGCTTGCTGGAGGAATTGGCTTTTTCATTTTTGATATTTTAAATGGCTATGCTACTGAAGCCCCTTATTTTTTACTTGAAAGTTTTGTAGTAGGTGCTGCTGCCTTTTTGGCCTTCGCCGTTTTCAAAAGAAAACCAACAAAGATTTATCAAATTGTAATTATCGGTATTTTTGCAGGTATTGCGAAATTTATTATGTCGGTCATTAAAGCAACCGTGATGGGGCTTATTGCTGGTGCCCAATTAACACCTGCTTTCTTTGCAGCAATCGCAACAATGCCGGCAACCGTAATCAACATTTTTTCAACTATTTTAATAGTAAGTTTAGTCTTTTTCCCCTTAAGACATGCAATGGAAAGAATTTTTCACAATCAACCTATTTAATGGTATACTAAGTATCCTTGGCAGGGGCAAAAAAAGTAAGCAGCTAAGTTATCATGACTTAGCTGCTTACTTTTTTATTGATCCAAATTTTAATTTAATCTTTATATTTTTGTTTTATTATTATTTTTTAATGTGATATACTTTTTATGTAAAATATTATTACCTTTGAAAGGAGAAAGTTTATGACGTTTTTTGATCAAAAAATGAATTACCGGGTAACATTTGATTTAGCTGATAATATCTTTATCGTTTATTCAACGGATACCGGACATCAAGGAAGCGGAATTACGATTGAACAAGCAATTTATGATTTAAAAAAATCTGTTTAAGGAGTGTTTCCTGCAATGATTGATAGTTATAGTTAAAAGCCTCTGCTGAAAATAAAGCGGAGGCTTTTTTATTTTGATTATCTTACATAACTGTTCGTTTTCTTTATGCCTAATCCATGTTTTAAATTTTTGATCTCAGTTAAACTTAAAAAAAACACTAGGAGGTTCACTTCATGATGAAAAAACTATTAGTTCCTTTTTTCGCACTAAGTTATTTGTTAGCTAAAGCCACTCTTGTCCTAACTATTTATCCAATTGACTGGTTCCATCAACTTTTTAGCTAAGGAGGCCTTTATGTTCGATTTATTACATCAACTTTTTAGAGTACTTTCTGACACATTTTTGGGATTATTTGATTTTATTCTTGGATTAATTACTTACCTATTTTCTGCTCAGTTATGATTTTACTTGACTAACCTCCTTTTTTATTAGATGATGAGGTTTTGAGTAAGAAAGTAGGAGAAACATGAGTATCTTAGACTTAAACGGAATCACCCAACAATTTGGTGATAAAATTTTATATGAAGAACTAGAATTACATTTAAATAAAGGCGAGCACCTTGGTCTGATCGGACAAAATGGTGCCGGAAAAAGTACGTTAATCAAAATTATTACGGGAGAACAATTACCCGATGAAGGTACAATTGCTTGGCAAAAAAATATCCACGTAGGTTATTTAGATCAATACGTAGAAGTCGACCCCACTCTTTCAATCAAGGACTTTTTAAAAACTGCCTATGCCGCTGACTTTGCTAAAGAAGCAAAAATTGGTGATCTATATATGGAATATAGTGAATCGATGGATGATAAATTATTAGAGCGTGCTGGTCGCTTACAAACAGAATTGGACCAAGGAGACTTTTATCAAATCGATACATTGATTGCTGAAATGAGTAGTGGTCTTGGCCTAGATGTTTTAGGTATGGATACAGCCTTGGAAGATTTAAGTGGCGGTCAACGTTCCAAATTGATTTTAGCAAAATTATTACTTGAGAAACCTGATGTTTTAATTCTTGATGAACCAACAAACCATTTAGATGATGAGCACGTAGCTTGGTTAAGTCAGTTTCTACAAGAATTCACTGGAACCTTTATTGTGATCTCTCATGACCGTGATTTTCTAAATCAAATCACTACTCATATTGCAGATATCGAATTTGGAAAGTTAACCAAATATACAGGTAATTTAACCAAAGCTTTGAAACAAAAAGAACAATTCCAAGAAACATATATGAAACAATATGCTGCTCAAAAACGCCAGATCGAAAAAACAGAGGCTTATATCCGCAAATATAAAGCGGGCTCTCGTTCAACGATGGCTAAAAGTCGTCAAAAACAATTGGATAAGGTCGAACGTCTAACACCCCCTTCTTCAAATGCAGTTGCTCAGTTTGATTTCCCTTATACACCAATTGTGACAACGCTAGCCTTAGAAACGACCGATTTAGAAATTGGTTACCAAAAACCTTTACTATCTCCTATCAATATTACATTGAGATATGGTGAAAAAGTCGCGATTCGCGGATTTAACGGGATTGGTAAATCTACATTATTAAAAACGCTTATCGGAATGATTCCTAAACTAGCTGGTGAATTTCATTTTCCAGCAAATACTACGGTTAATTATTTTGAACAAGACTTACAATGGGAAAATCCCTTTCAAACGCCTTTACAATATTTAAGCGATCATTTCCCTAAAGAACCGGTCAAAGAATTACGTAAACATTTAGCTAAAGCGGGTTTACCAAATCAATTGGCACAAGAACCTTTAAGCACTCTTAGCGGTGGTGAACAAACTAAGGTAAAACTTTGTCAAATGACCATGCAAAAAGGAAATTTATTGATTTTGGATGAACCAACAAACCATATCGATCAAAGTACAAAAGACAGTTTGCGTGAAAGCTTAGCGAACTTTGCTGGTACCGTAATCGTTGTATCCCATGAAGAGGGTTTCTATCAGGATTGGACCGACCGCGTTATTGAAATCAGTCAATAAAAAAAAACTTCCCAAGTTTGGGAAGTTTTTTTTATTTATCATTTAGCCATTGAAGTTCATTCTTTTCCGTTTTACTCAAACCAAAAGCTTCATAATTCGTCAGAATTCTTTCCATCAAATCCGGAATTTGACTGCCTTTTCTGACTAAGACATCGATTCCGGCAGGTGTTACTAATGATTTTTCAAATCGAATTACCATTACATCCCCTTTGATCGTCACCACCTGCCAACGACTGCTTAAAATTTTTAAAGGTCCGATTCCACGCCAAACAAATTGATTATCAGAAACACGATCGGTCCCTTTGATTTTTTTTGTTTTATTTTTTGACTCATATTCCACCAGATCTAGTAATTCAATCGAATTTTTATCAAGTTGCTTATAAGTAATCCGCGGATTTTTCCGTTTTTCAGATAACCACATCGGAAATGTTGTGCCTTTGATTTCCCAGGTACCATCTAATTGTTTGTGCCAAGTTCTCATCGACTCACCTCGTCCTTTTATATCAGTGTAATGCAAAGAATTTATTCCTGAAAGAATTTTGCATTTTAAAAATTTTAGGCATACCGAATCTTTTTCTTTCATTTTCCTATCATTGGGTGTATGATGGCATCGTAGAAAAGAAATAGAAAGGTGGGAATCACTTGAGTACAAAAAAACGTCCCATTCTCGAACATACAAATGGACTTTCATTAGAAGAAGTCAACGGAACCATCAAAGTACCAAATGGTAAAAGTTTTTGGCGAACACTTTTAGCCTATTCAGGACCAGGAGCGCTAGTTGCTGTAGGCTACATGGATCCTGGTAACTGGTCTACTTCAATCACTGGAGGGCAAAACTTCCAGTATCTATTAATGTCAGTTATTTTGCTTTCAAGTTTAGTTGCAATGCTTTTACAGTACATGGCCGCAAAACTAGGAATCGTTACTCAGATGGACCTAGCACAAGCGATCAGAGCTCGGACAAGTAAAGGGTTAGGCATCGTACTTTGGATTTTGACGGAGCTTGCTATTATGGCGACAGATATTGCGGAAGTAATCGGCGCAGCAATTGCACTGTATCTACTTTTTAATATTCCATTAGTTATCGCTGTCTTTATCACTGTCTTAGATGTTTTCTTGTTATTACTATTAACAAAAATCGGTTTTCGAAAAATTGAAGCGATTGTCGTTTGTTTAATTTTTGTTATTCTCTTTGTTTTCATCTATCAAGTCGCGTTATCCAATCCTGATTGGAGTGAAGTGATCAAAGGGTTTGTTCCAACGAGCGAAACATTTGCTGATTCTCCTGCTATCGGAGGGCAAACACCCTTGACTGGTGCACTCGGTATCATCGGCGCGACTGTGATGCCTCATAACTTATATCTTCATTCAGCCGTTTCTCAAACTAGAGAAGTCGATCATAATGATGAAGAAGAGGTTGCAAATGCTGTCCGCTTCACCACTTGGGATTCAAATATCCAATTGTCTTTGGCCTTTTTAGTCAATGCCTTATTATTGGTTATGGGGGTTGCAGTCTTCAAAACGGGAACCGTGAAAGATCCGTCATTCTTTGGCCTGTATGAAGCCTTATCAAATCCTGCAACTATGAGTAATGGTATTTTGATGAATGTTGCAAAAACGGGCGCTTTATCGACACTTTTTGCAGTCGCTCTTCTAGCTTCTGGTCAAAATTCTACGATTACTGGGACATTAACAGGACAGGTAATCATGGAAGGTTTTATTCATATGCGGATGCCTATTTGGCTCCGTCGATTAGTCACTCGATTAATTTCAGTCGTTCCAGTTCTCATTTGTGTCTTACTTACTCGTGGTAATACAGTAATCGAAGAACATGAGGCTTTAAATAATTTAATGAACAATTCGCAAGTGTTTTTAGCTTTCGCCCTTCCCTTCTCTATGCTGCCGCTGTTAATGATGACCAGCAGCAAAGTAGAAATGGGTGAACGTTTTAGAAATAACCGCATTGTTCAATTGCTTGGATGGATTTCAGTGATTGGTTTGACGTATTTGAATCTAATTGGTTTGCCTAGCCAAATCGAGGGGTTCTTCGGAGATCATCCCTCTGCTTTAGAAATCGATACTGCTGACACGATTGCTTATGTATTAATTGCTGGTGTTCTCGCCTTATTAGCTTGGACAATCGTCGATCTTTATCGAGGCAATAAACGCGTAGCACTCGAAACAAAAAAATTAGAGGAAGACCTGTCCGAATAGTAAAAAGCAGAAATCGATTTGATTTCTGCTTTTCCTATTTTATAAGATAAATAAGTCTTCCTCTATTTTATATTACAAAAATTAACAGGAGTTTTTCCTTAATCAGAGCATTTATCAGTTAAAAATGCTAAAATCAATTTACAGACTTAAAGGAAGTGATTTTTTGGAAGAATATCGCGGTTTATTGGAAAAGACCATTTTGTTACAGGAAAAACCTATAATGATGTCTTTATTGATTATGAGCGATGGAGAAAGTAAAACAGAGGTCTTGATCAAAGATCGTTACCTGTCTAGCTATGTTTTTCGACTCCCTGAAAACAAATATATGATCCACATTATGGGACGAAGAAACAAACGGAATCAATTAGTCGCTAAACATTTTGAGATTATGAATCCAGACGAATACATCAAAATTATTGGCGCACCTGAATAATAAATGAATAGGAGCAGTACCCTTGTTAAAAAAATCTAAACTAGTTGCTGTACTTGTTATTGCAGTAGCTAGTTTCGCTGCGTGTTCAGCGAAACACACGAACGAGTCAACACAAAACGCCTCATCTACAACAAAACAAACCCAAACAATTTCCGCCCAACAAGATCTGGCAAATCTGAATTATGATGGCACCCAAACAATTGAAATCAATCAAAATAAACCAACTTTTTCTCAATCAGACCTTTCCACCGCTAATGGGCCTTGGGACAAGTACAATGATTTAGATAATTTGAATCGCGCTACTGGCGCAGAAGCACTTTTAAATAAAAAGTTAATGCCTACAGGAAAACGCGGTGAAATTTCGAGCGTTACACCTACAGGTTGGCATAGTAAAAAAGTAAATGGTCAATATTTATTCAATCGATCGCATTTGATTGGCTATCAGTTGACCGGTGAAAATGCCAACTGGAAAAATTTGATCACAGGTACCCGTCAATTGAATAGTCCCGAAATGTTGCGATTTGAAATGGATGTCAAATATTATTTAGAAAAAAGCACTAAAAATTATGTACGCTATTCGGTCACACCTATTTTTCGCGGAGATGAACTTTTAGCTCGCGGTGTGCATATGATGGCTCAATCAATCGATAGTGATGAGATTCAATTTAATATTTATATTTTCAATGTGGAAGATGGCGTAACACTGAATTATGTTGATGGTACCAGTACGATCACAAAAAATACTCAGCAAGTAGGCTCGCAGACAGCCACGACTAGCCCTGCAACAAGTTCTACAACTGCCGCTAATACTTCGACTGCTGAGCAAGAATATGTCGATAGTAATGGCAATGGATTGATTAAGGGTTCCAATAGTGGTGTCTATCACCTCCCAGGTAGTAAATATTACGACAAAACAACCAATCCAAAAGAAATGTTCAAAACAGTTGCTGAAGCAAAAAAAGCTGGCTATCGCGCAGCAAAATAATCGTAAACTCCTTGAATTTACTTCAAGGAGTTTTTTTTATCGGCCTAAAGTCCTATTTTTTCTTTATACTATGTAATGTATAGTATGAGGTATAAAGAGGTGTTGTTATTGGATAGTCAATTAAAAAAAGGAATGATTGAATATTGTGTTTTAGCCTCATTGATCGATGCTGATTCTTATGGATATCAGATTATCAAAGAGATTCCCACTCAAATCGAACTAAAAGAATCGACACTATATCCCATCTTAAAACGTTTGGAAAATAATAAGAAAGTGACTACGTATTCTAAAATTCATAACGGTCGGTTGCGAAAATATTATCATCTAACAGAATGTGGATTGAGTAGTATCGAAAATTTTTTAGTAGAGTGGCATGAGGTTGAAACTGTTCATCAGTATATTAAAAGGGGTGTAAAAAAATGAATCGAATTGAATTTATTAAAGAGTTGAGCAATTATTTAGCTTATGAAGTACGACCAAGCGAGGTCCATCGTTTGATTGACTATTATGATGAAATGATTTTGGACTTGATGGAAGATGGCTATTCTGAACAAGCTGCAGTAGCAAAATTGGGCGATCCTCAAAAATTAGCACTTGAAGCAGCCGGCGTTCCTCAAGAAATGAAAGTTTCTAAAAAGCTTCATTGGTTATGGATCATCCTCTTAATTTTAGGTTTTCCTTTATGGGGCAGTATTGCATTGACTATTTTTTTATTATTGCTTAGTGTCGATATTCTTATTTGGTGTCTACCTTTTACTGGTGCTTGCTTAGCAACCGGGACAATCATCGGCGGCGCTATCGCAGCCTTTGCCAGTCCTTTTGTTTTGCTTGACTCATTATTCATGGGTGTCACCCAGTTGGGAATGGGCATGCTGCTCTTTGGATTTGGCTTGTTATGTATGTGGCTCACATACAAATTCAGTGCTGTATTTATCGAAATGCATCAAAAATTGATGAACATTATTCGCCGAAATATTTTTCAACGAAAGGTCGTGGAAGTATGAAGACAAAACATTTAATCCCTAAAGTTGCCATGTATTTAATTGGAGCTGGGTTATTTTTTACGTTACTAGGATATGCATTGTCTGGCTTTTCAGCAAATCGCTACTTTGATTATCACCAAAGACACTGGTATGACGTTATTCATATCGAACGATAAGAAAAAATACGCAACCTTATACTCACAGGCTGCGTATTTTTTATACTACTTTTTTATAAAAATTGCTTCTAAGACACTGTACATGATTCCTGCAAAAACAAAAATTATCCAACTGTAGCTCCATGATCCCGTTAGAAGCGACCAACCAAAATAGATTAAAATGACCATCGGCCAATAAATTCGAGCAAGCAAGTGTTTGCTCGATGCAGCCGAACCATATTTTTCATACATAGCTTTTGGTCCCGGTTCATCCTCGTCCGCAATAAAATACTTTGCATCGATAAATTTATCAAAACTCGTATAATTGACACTACCGTATACAATCAAAAATACACCACTTGCTATAAAGAAGAACATTACCGGAATACCATATTCAGCATACGTAAATAGTTGAAAAAATAAAATTGGTGCGATACTTAGTACACACAAACATATTCCGAAAACTAAGCTGATTTGAAAACTTTTTTGATACTCATTTTTCATTTTTGTTGCTACTCGCCCTAAACTCGATGGAACGTATCGATCATTCAAAACGGCACCATTTTTGGATAGTTGCATACCATTGTAGATGATAAAACCAATACTGATTGCTAAAATTACAAAGAATAATAACAAGCCTAACATTTCTGTCCCGCTAATACTGAAACCAATCAATGCTCCCACTGCTAATAGGCATCCGCTGATTCCTAAACCTAATCCTAACGTATCTTTTCTACGATGAGTTAAATACGTGACCATTTCTGATTCCTCAATCTCATTTTCAAATTCAGCCTCATCGGCGAGAGTTTCATCGACTTGTAACATTTCGCGCAATTCATCAACTGAGCCAAATTCACTGATTACTTGACCGATGGCTTCATGTTCACTCTTACCCTCTTCGATCAAAGCTAAATAGTGATCTTCCATGATTGTTAAAATTTCTTGTTTTGCTCGTTGAACTTCTGGCGTATTAGGAAATTCCAGAAATAGCGTAGCTAAATAATTTTTAATTGTTTCCATAGTTACCCTTCTTTCATAAATCGATTGACTACTTTTTTAGTTTGCTGCCATTCATTCTTCTTTTCGGTCAAAAAATCGAGTCCTTTATCGGTGATATGATAATACGTTCTTTTTTTCCCATGAGTAACTTCTCCAGGATAGGATTGTATATAACCATTTTTTTCTAACCGATTAAACGCCGAATAAAGCGTAGTTTCTTTAATGACATAGATTTCTTCGCTGATATCGCGAATTTTTTGAGAGACCGCATAACCATATGAGTCGCCCTCTTTTAATACTGACAAAATGATTACATCATTGTAACCGCGAATCCCATCACTTGAAATCATTCTGCCACCTCCTAAAATTACTTCATCTGTCGTTGTAATCATTGTACGATAATTACTACGACAGGTAAAGTAAAAAAAGTATTTATTTGAAATGTATGAACGACTATGGCAAAATTTAATAAAAGAAAGAAGTGAGCCAATTGAAAAAAATTGCTATTATCGGCGGCGGAATTATCGGAATGACGCTAGCCAATTATTTAGATACCGATAAATACCAAGTCACCTTGTTTGATGAACCGACTGGGCAAGCGACAGGAGCTAGTGCGGGAATCATCTCCCCTTGGCTTTCCAAAAGAAGAAATCAAAAATGGTACCATCTTGCAAAGGATGGGGCAGCTTTTTTCCCAAAATTAATTCAAGATTTCCACCTGAATCAAACAATTTACCAAAAAAGCGGTACACTGATTATTCGGCCGGCAGAAAAGTTGGATGCTTTAATTGAATTAGCAGAACAACGTAAATTATCCGCTCCGGAATTAGGTCAAATCGAACGGTTGTCAGGAGAACAAACCCAGCATGCGCTACCTTTATTAAAGGCCGTTCCATCGGTCAAGATTAGTGGCGGCGGTCGTTTAGACGGTAAAGCTTATTTGATCCATTTAAAACATTTAGCTGAAAAAAAAGGGATTAACCTAATTACTAAACGTGTAATATTAACTGAACAATTAGAAAAATTTGACCAAATTATTTTGACGGCTGGTCCTCAATTAAAAAATTTATTAGCTCCGCTAGGTTATCAAGTAGATCTTCGGCCACAAAAAGGCCAACTTTTAGTGTTTGATACTTCAGTTAAAATGAGTAGCGAATATCCTGTAGCAATGTTGGATGGCGAGGCCGATTTGATCCCCTTTATGAATGGTAAAATTTTATTAGGCGCTACCCATGAAAATAATGCCGCTTGGGACTTAGAACCAACCAAAGAAGCTTTTACACAACTAACACAAAGCGCAAAAAAATTTTTAATAGATCCAGATTATTTATTTAATCAACCTTTTCATTATCGTGTAGGCACACGTGCTTATACATCGGACTTTGCACCTTTTTTTGGCCAATTGAATGACCAATTAATCGTCGCTAGCGGATTAGGTTCTTCCGGCTTGACCACTGGGCCATATATCGGTTATCTATTAGCACAATACTTGAACACCGGTCAAAAAAACTGGGCAATGTACAAAAAAGAATTGTCTACCTATATTAAAAAAGAAGCGTTGGATTAATCATCCAACGCTTCTTAAGTTGCTCGGCGAACAATCATTTGTTGTTCTAATTGTTGATTTAATTGATCTAAAGATGCAATTGTAAACTCATCAGCGTTCATTCGTTTCCGATATGCCGAAGCTGTTTCCCCAGTCAACTTTTTAAAACTACGACTAAAAACAACCAGACTCTTAAAGCCAACCTTTTCAGCAATTAACTCGATGGATTCATTAGTCATGGATAATAAATAAGCCGCCCGATTGATTTGCACTGCTAAAATATATTGTTTGATCGGCATACCGACATGCTCATGGAAAATACGTGAAAGATGACTACGATCAACTGCTAGTTCTTTTGCCACATCCCCAACGATCAAAGATTGTTCATAATTCTTTTCGATATATTTGATCGCCTCAATTGCAATGGGTGAGTATTTTTGTCGCTCTGCCTTTTGCGGACTGCCACCATCTGCCAACAACTCCGCTAAAAAACGATAAACTAAAGCTGTTAAGTTTAATTCATCGGTTCGGGTTTCTTGATTGTACGAAAGACATTCTAAAATAAGAGCTAAATAGCGTTCACTTTTTTTTGACGTTAACGTATATTGATTTTCTTTAAAAGGAGACTGTTTCATGATTTGATCTGCTTCCGGCCCACCAAATGACAGCCAGCAATAGATTCAAGGGTCTGAGCCATCCGCTAAATAAAACGTTGATTCTCCTGGTCGAATCAAAAATAAATCTCCTTTTTTCAAAGTAAATTTTTTATCTTTGACGTGATAGACTCCCTTACCTGCTAAAACGATGTGCAAAATATAATTTGATCGAACAGAAGGCCCAAACGCATGGAACGGAAATGTCTTTGAGACACCGCAAAAATCAAAATGCAACTTACTATCAAAATGCTGGATATTATTTTTTAAAAAGATTGCTTGTTCCATCTTATCCTCCCAAATTTTTAGCCGTTATTCTTTATTTCTATTATATCATTTTAAAATATATACCTTTATGCAACAAAAAGTTAAATAGGTGCCACATCCAGTCATTTCCAAGTAAGCCTTTTCTTGTTAAAATTGTTTTATCCTTAATCCTTAGAATTAGCGATCAGTTGTTCCTTGTCAGCTGCCCTTTTAATCGTTAAAATCATTATGAGCGGATTATTTAACATAAGAGAGAGGTTTTTTTGATGCATATTACAGAAAAAGAATTTGGACAAGGGTACCGTTTGATCACGCTGGAAAATGAAGCGGGTTTTCATCTGTCAGCAACTGACTTAGGTGCTCGAATCGTACGTTTAGGAAAAGAGCGCGAATTAGTATTAGGCTTTGATTCTGCCGAAGAATATTTGACAAAAGATCCATACATTGGCGCTACGGTTGGTCGTGTTGCGGGAAGAATTGAAAACGGTCACTTTTCATTAGGGAAAATGAATTACCAAGTAGCAACAGATCCATTAAACGGTCACTGCTTACATGGTGGCAAACCTGGATTTGAATCAAAAAAATGGACCTATCAAATCGAAGAAACTGCCGATACCGCTTCAATTATTTTTTCTACTGTTAGTCCTGATGGCGAACACGGTTTTCCCGGTAATTTAACAGTCGAAGTTCGCTATACTTTGACCGAAGAAAATGTTTGGGAGCTGACTACCCGAGCGATTAGCGATCAACCAACTTTATTTAATCCGACAAATCATGTGTATTTTAATTTGACTGGTGATGTAACTCAACCAATCGATCACCACCAGTTATGGTTAAATAGTAGCTACTATGCACCATTACGTTCCGACAGTATCCCGACTGGAGAAAAAGTAGCCGTGACAAATACAGCTTTTGATTTCCAAGTTGCTAAAACGTTGGATACAGTATTTTCAAGTAACTTTGACCAAAAAGAATTATTCAATGGTATCGACCATCCATTCTTCTTGGACAATTCAATTTTACAAGAACGTGCAGCTAGATTAACTAGTCCAGACGGTTTAATCACGTTAGAAGTGTTTACAGATGCATCAAGTATCGTTATTTTCACAGCTAATTTTGGTGAAGATACACCGGAAATGCATGGAAAAACTTTAGCTGATCATGGCGGTATCACTTTTGAAACGCAAACAGCTCCAGGAGCAGAACAATTTCCAGCTTTCGGTTCAATCAGCTTAACAGCTGATCAACCTTATGAAACTACTACACGCTTCAAAATAATTATGAAAGAAGTCGATTAAGATGGACATCATCCCTACTTTGAAAGAAAAATTTTTAGATCTTTACGCAGTTAACGAAAGTAATCATTATTTTTCTCCTGGTCGGATCAACCTGATCGGTGAACATACCGATTATAATGGTGGACACGTTTTTCCCGCTTCTATCACCTATGGGACCTATGGAGTGGCCGCCCCAAGAAAAGATAAAACAGTCTCGGTCTACTCAAACAATTTTGAAGAACTCGGAGTGATCCGTTTTGAAATCGATCAACTAACTTATGATAAAAAAGACAACTGGGCGAATTATGTCAAAGGGATGATTTTAAAAGTCCAACAAGCAGGTTATTCAATCGATCATGGCTTTGATTTATTGATCGAAGGCAACATTCCAAATGGTGCTGGACTATCTAGCAGTGCTTCATTAGAACTTTTAGTCGGAGTGATGCTTGAAGATTTATTTGATTTGACCATTGATCGTTTAACTCTCGTTCAGCTTGGACAAAAAGTAGAAAATGAATTTATCGGGGTAAATTCCGGTATTATGGATCAATTTGCAGTGGGTTTTGGTGAACAAGACCATGCGATTTTATTAGATACGAATACACTAGATTATGAAATGGTCCCTGTTGAATTAAATGACTATGCCATTGTCATTATGAATACAAATAAACGCCGTGAATTATCCGACTCAAAATACAATGAACGTCGAAGTCAATGTGAAGAGGCATTGGAACGATTGCAACAAACATTAGCGATCCCCTCTTTAGGCGCTTTAGATACAGAGACTTTTGAAAAAAATTGTTACTTGATTGGTGACGAAACACTCATTCGCCGAGCACGCCACGCTGTCACTGAAAACCAACGAACCTTATTAGCAAAAACAGAATTAGTTCAAGGGAATTTGGGTGCATTTGGAAAACTATTGAATGCCTCTCATCATTCACTTCGTTTTGATTACGAAGTAACTGGAATAGAATTAGATACTCTAGTAGAAGCGGCACAAAAACAACCCAATGTTTTAGGCGCTCGAATGACGGGTGCTGGTTTTGGCGGTTGTGCCATCGCCTTAGTTAATGAAGAAGCGATTCCCGCTTTCAAAAAAAATGTTCATGATATTTACACACAAGCAATTGGTTATGCGCCCGCTTTTTATGTCGCCCATATTGGTCCAGGAACTGCAAAAATAAATTAAAATAGCGCCTTTTAACGAATTCGTTAAAAGGCGCTATTATTATTTTTTAGGCGTTCCATACATTTTTGGTGTTACTGCCTCTAATTTCGGAGCTGCTCCTTCAATCTTAGGTTCTTTGAAGTATCGATATTCCCCTTGTCCATCTAGCGCTTCGCCGGATGCCCAAGAACCTTTTTTACTCTCTTCACCTTCAGAAAAATTATAAAAATCATAAGCGATATCTAAGCGTTCTTCTTCACGCGGGAAAGTACTCGGGACTAATATCGTTCCTTCTTTTTCTTCTAACTCTTTAACGGCACAAGCCCAAAGATTTTGATGGTAACTATCCCTAGCTAATAAAACTTTCAACAAATCTTTGACACCTTTATCATCGATCATTTCATATATACGAGCTACTTGTAAGCGTCCCTGCGATTCGGCATTTAAATTTGCTCTGAAATCTGCCAATAAATTCCCACTAGCAATAATATAACCAGCATTCCAGGGGTTTCCCATACTATCCACTGGTCGTGGCCCAAGTCCAGCAACAATAGCATGTTGGGGATTCATTCCTGATATAATCGCCCCAATAGCCGGATCTTTTTTCATTGCAGCTTCTTGGTCTTCCACAGGTGCACCTTCTAATAAACGCGCCACCATTGTTGCTAACATTTCAACATGGCCGATTTCTTCAGTAGCAATATCCATTAACATATCTTTATACTTCTCTTCGCCTCGACAACTCCAACCTTGGAATAAGTATTGCATAGCAACACTCATTTCTCCATATTGCCCGCCGATCAACTCTTGTAAATACTTGGCTACCATTGGATTCGGACGATCTGGCTTTGCTTCAAATTGTAATTCTTTCTTGTGTAAAAACATAAATAATATTCCTCCCTTTTGAGTTTTCAACCATTAAAAATGGTCTTGCTTCGTGCTGGTTGGTCCATTTACTTCATCATCTTTACATAAGATAACTGTGTTCAAACTTTAGAGAAATAATATTCCCCTATAATTTATGTTAATCTATAAAATATTTTTTTGAAAGCGAAAACACTCGATCGAATATGCTTGATTGATCCCGAGCGCCTGTTAGTGATCGCATCAACTGCAAAAATTTGTTTAGCGCTACTCAGTTAGGGATGTTGATTTTTCTGAGCACTCATTTTTATCTGCGGATATCCCGAGCAAACTCGCCCATGAACAAAATTATTCTTTTCTACTTGTTTATATCTGATTATTTGACATAAAAACCACCCGATTATATGCTGATAGTATAAGATTGTTCTAAAAAATTCTTTCATAGCCACCGACTGCCGCTTATTAACTAACTATAAAGGAGACCTCACAAAATGATTACTTATTATGAGATCACTGATAAACAAGGCATCCAAAAAAGCTCATCCAATGAAGGAAACTGGATCGTTTTAGAAAAAGCGACAGAGAGTGAGCAAGCAGATATCGTCTCTACCTACCAACTGCCCCGAAACATTTTTATCGGCGGCGATGAAGCAGAAGAAGTTTCACGTTTAGAACAAATGGATAACCCTGTTTTAGGGGATATAAAAATCTTAGTGTTGACCAATCTTTCTGCTAAAACCGATCAATCGATCGAACAGCGTTTAGAACCGTTGATTTTTATTATTTCTGAGGCATTGATCATTACTTATGTAGGAGATAATTCAAATTTTGTTGATCGCTTTATTAAACGTTTTTCAAACGAAACTAGCGATTTAAATAAATTATGTGCCAATGTCATTTACCTGACTTATGCTCATTTTATTAAAGAATTGCTGCGCGTAAAAAAAGTGATTGATGAATTGGATCAGGCAGCACGCAAAACAACCGAAAATGAAGCCCTCTTTCGTTTAGCAGATACGCAGCGAGACGTCATCTACTTGGATCATACGCTCCGCGGACAAGCAAAAACCTTGACTATTTTGTGGGAAGAGACCGATTTTGCTACTGATTTAAATGATACTAAACTCTTATACAATATAAAATTGCGTCAATCACACGCAGAAGAACTGATCCATATCTACCGTGATTTATTAGAAACAGTCGGCGGATTATTCAGTGATATGATGGATAATAATTTGAATCATTTGATGAAATATTTAGATTCAGCTGCATTGGTTTTAGCGATTCCGGCCTTGATTTCTGGGATTTGGGGGATGAATACCGGTGGTCTGCCAGGTGAGGGATCTAAGATGGGCTTTTTTATCGTTATCGGATGTGCGATTGTCTTGTCAATTATCTTCGCCATCCATTTAAAACGAAAAGATTATACTAAATAGCCGGCTCGTTCAAATATAAGAGTGGCTAGGATCTCCGATAACGATCTTAGCCACTCTTTTTGGAGATAATTTTTAATTGTTTAAAAATGTTTCGATATTTTGAATCACTTTTTGAGCTAACCGAACTTTAGCCTTCGATGTCAACCCCGCATTCGTTTTTCCTGCAAAAACATTTTTCATTCCGATCACTTCTTCACCTAGTCCAGCTTCAGTATCACTAAAAGCAAAATTTCCTGGCTGTTCTAGCCACTGTTTTAGTGCAGGTAGTTCATGAGATGGTGCGATCGAAACATTCATCAATATTTTCCCATTGCCAAATAATTCGAATGCTTTTTCATCTAATAAAACAACATTTTTATTCAAGCAAGTAATTAAAATATCGACTTCTTGCAACAACTGATCCCATGGATAATAAGTCATCGCCAAGTCTTCTTCAAGTAATGGTTTACGAGTGCGGCTGTAATAGTTAACATCCATACTAAAGAACTTCATTGTTTTAGCCAATAAACTGCCCACTGTTCCCATTCCAACGATTCCAACTTTAACATCGGTCAATTCCATGGGTTCTTCTTTCCACATCGCAGGACCACGTCCTTGAAGCAGACGAACCAATTCACTGATCGCATATTCTTTAACACCCTCATCGCCATAATCACGTACTCCAGTAACAACGATCCCATTTTCTTTCGCATAACGAATATCGACATTGGCATTTTCAGGTGAATATAGACTCGCGCACAGTCCAATATAACGAATGTTGGGACATGCTGCTAATGCTTCTTGATCGATAAAGCTAGTAAAACTTAGCATCACACAATCCGCATCACCGATCCGTTCAATGACTGTTTTAGTATCCGCAGGAATGTCTTCATAAAAAATTGCTTCTTCCGCTAACTCTTTTAATTCTTCATCCCATTCTGGCAACAACTTTGTCGGTTCAATCGCGACCATTTTTTTAAATTTATTCATGTCAGCCTCCCATAATCGATTCTATCTCTATGATAAAGCTTTCTAGCTATCAGGTAAACAATAATCCTTTCACACCTTCCGCAATTGTTTAAAAGCAAAAAAGTATTCGATCTTCTGGTTAAAGATCGAATACTTTTTTGCTTTAAAATTGGACTTTGGCTAAACGATCAAATGCTTCTTTTAAGACCGCTTTTGGTTGTGTAGCTGCTAAACGAATATACTCATCGCCGACCGTTTCACCAAAAGCTTTGCCGGGAACAAATAGTACTCCTGTTTCTGCTAATATTTTTTCAACAAAAGCCACTGAACCCAAACCACTTTTACTAATATTGATAAATGCATACATACTGCCCGCGACTGAATTTAGCGATAAATAATCAATTTCATTAACTCGTTCTTCAATATAAGCTAAGCGATCTTTAAAAATCGCTACTGTTGGCGGTACGAATTCTTCATAATGATTCAACGCATAGATTCCTGCACGTTGAGAAGCAGTTGGTGCTGAATAAGTGATGCTTTCATTGATAACTCCAGCAATTTGATTGATGTAAGCAGGCGCAATCATATACCCGAGACGCCATCCGGTCATAGCAAATCCTTTTGATAAGCCACTGATCGTGATAGTATTTTCCGGCGCCAAGCGTGCCATTGGAACAAAAGTTTCTTTGAAAGCAAAATCCTCATAAATCTCATCTGAAATAATGAAAAGTTCATGTTCAATCGCAACTTGGGCGATCTCCTTCAATGTTTCGGCTGAAAAAACCGCTCCCGTTGGATTGTTCGGCGAGTTGATCAAAATAGCTTTCGTTTTATCTGTGATTGCAGCTTTTAAATCAGCCACATCAATTTGAAAATTATTTTTTTCATAGGTCGGAACAAAAACTGGTGTCCCACCAGAGAGAACCACTTGCTCTTTGTAGGGTGAAAAATATGGTTCGTGTAAAATAACTTCATCACCGGGATCTAAGATCGCTTGCAAAGCTAAATAAATCGCATGCAACGCCCCGACTGTCGCTCGAACTTGATCCAATTGGAACGTTAGATCGTATTTTTTTTGATAATAATCGATGATCGTCGACAATAACTCTTTACTGCCGGCGGGGGCAGTATATTTAGTCGCTCCTTGTTTCACCTCTTGATATGCAGCATCAATGATTTTTTGATTCGTGATGATGTCCGGATCTCCGATCGATAAATCAATAATATCCTCTTGCTCTTTTGCTAAAATTGCAATATTCATCAACAGATTTTCGGCCGGTTGTTGAAAACGTTGGGCTATTTTGTTCTTGTCCATCCTATGTCCTCCTGCTAATTTTGGCTACAAAACTTTATTTAAGAAATCTTGCGTCCGACTATTTTGCGGATGATCAAATATTTCTTCTGGTGTCCCCTCTTCTTGGATCACTCCATCTGCCATAAAGATTACTCGGTCGGCTACTTCTCTAGCAAAGCCCATTTCATGTGTGACCACGACCATCGTCATTCCTTCTTTGGCTAGGTCTTGCATAACTGTTAAGACCTCTCCGACCATTTCCGGATCTAAAGCAGAGGTCGGCTCATCGAACAACATCACATCAGGATTCATCGCTAACGCTCGCGCGATTGCTACCCGTTGCTGTTGTCCACCCGATAGATTCGATGGATAACTTTCTGCTTTTTCTTTTAATCCCACTTGATCTAGCAACGCTAATGCTTTTTGTTTTGCAGCTACTGGATCTTCTTTTTTTATTTTGACAGGTGTGATCGTTAGATTTTCTAATACACTCATATGCGGGAACAAATTAAAACTTTGGAAAACCATTCCCATTTTTTGACGAATCTTATCGATGTTGCTATCCGGAGCGGTGATCTTCTGGTCTTCAAAAAAGATTTCGCCTGAAGTTGGTTCCTCTAGTAGATTCAAGCAACGTAAAATCGTACTTTTCCCACTGCCAGAGGGTCCGATGATAACGACGACCTCCCCATCTTTGACATTTAGATCAATCGCTTTTAAAACTTCATTTTCACCAAAATTTTTAGATAATTGTTTTACATTAATCATTCAATCCCATTCTCCTTTCAACTAAACCTAATAGACGGGAAATACAGAAAGTCATCGCAAAGTAAATCAACGATACTAGAACGTATGGCAAGAATGGTTTGAAACTTGCTCCCTGCACGACACCTGTTTGGAAGATCAATTCGGATACACCAATAACTGAAACGACCGATGATTCCTTGATGATCGTCACAAATTCATTGCCTAATGCCGGCAAAATATTCTTGATTGCTTGCGGGAAGATAATGAATCGCATTGCTTCCTTTTGATTCATCCCTAATGAACGAGCTGCTTCCATCTGTCCTTTATTGACAGCATTGATACCTGCACGAACGATTTCCGCCACATAAGCCGCACTATTCAACGAAACAGCGATACAGCCGGCTAATAATTTTGAAAGATCTAGTCCTACAACCCCTGTTCCAAAATACACGATAAAGATTTGAACTAATAACGGTGTTCCACGTACGTATTCAATATAAATAACTGCCAAAGCTTTCAACAATTTATTTTTGCTTAGTTTCATCAATGCTAATAAACTACCAAAGATCAAACCGAATAAAACACCGACAAAAGCTAATAGAATCGTATATTTTGCCCCACTTAAATAGTAAGGACCATATTTTTGCAAGAATGATTGGTCTTCTTGGAACATCAATTCATTTGCTTTCTTTTTATAACCGGTTAATAGATCTTTATCGTTGATCGTTTTGATCGATGCATTAACATGTTGTTTCAGCTCAGGAGTATTTTTTGACATAGCGATAGCAGTGACTTTTTCTCCTTGTTCAAAGCCAACCGAAGCGATTGCCAAGTCCTTACTTTGTTGGGCATAAGCTTCTGCCACTGGCTGCTCCATTACCACCGCATTGACTTTTTTATTCAGCAAATTGTTGATCAAATCTGGAACCTTTTGTAATGAGGTCAAGTCGGCACCCGTCATTTCATTTTTGACAAGTGCTTCTTGTGTTGTCTGTTTTTGTGCCCCTACAGAAACTCCTTCAAAATCATCAGTGGTTTTGTATTTATTTTTGTCATCTTTGCGCACTAACACCTTTTGTTGAACTACAAAATAAGGATCTGAAAAATCAACTTCTTTTAATCGTTCTTCAGTAATCGACATCCCAGAAATAATCAAATCGATTTTTCCCGTTTTCAATGCTCCTAATAAGGCATCGAAACCTAATTCTTCAATTTTTAATTTTACACCCATATCTTTAGCAATTTTTTCTGCAATCGAAATATCAAATCCGACAATTTTATCCTGGCCATTCACATCGGCATGGAATTCATATGGAGCATAATCAGCTGAAAGACCTACAACCAATTCTCCACTTTGTTGGATACGTTCATAGATTACATCTTTTTCTGCTCCATGAGCTTTTATCGGTAAACAATTTAGTAGCAATACTACTAGTCCTAGCAGTAGCCAAAACTTCTTTTTCATTTATTCCGCTCCTTTTGATTGAATAATAATATAAGTATATGAATAATTAAAGAATAAATATTCAAAACAACTTGCACTTATACTACCACACCTATTATAATAAAAAAAGATTTAAATAAAAAAATGATGAAAGAAGTTTTGAGATGACGAAACAACTGATTGTTCGTGGTGCTCCACAAGAATATGAGCTTAAAACAAAGGCTTGGGAGAATTTACCCTCACACCTTGAACGCCGAAAAATAAAAAATGTGTTGATAATTCACGGAAAAGATTCATGGGAAGCGGTTAAATCTCATTTCCCTAAATTAGCTATCTCACAAAATTTTCATTATTATGGCGGCCAATGTACCGATAAAGCAGCTGAATATTTTGCGTCTTTATGCATAAATGAAAAATTTGATGGTATCATTGCTGTCGGCGGAGGAAAAGTAGCTGATTTAGCAAAATTTACAGCCTACAAAGCGCACTTGCCGATCATTATCTTACCAACCTTAGCTGCAACTTGTGCTGCATATACACCGCTAAGTGTCATTTATGACGAAACGGATGTCATGATACGGTACGATATTTTTCCAAAAGCAACCGATTTAGTTTTGATTGATCCTGAAATTCTTCTTCATTCACCAAAAGAATTGATGGTAGCTGGCATCGGTGATACCTTAGCCAAATGGTATGAAGCCTCTGCCATCATCTCACAACTAGACATACTGCCGATCGAAGTACAAGTTGCGGAATTCGCTGCTAAAAAATGTCGCGATATTTTATTACAAGAAAGCACCTCTGCACTTGAGGCCATGGAAAACAAAAAAATCAATCAATCATTTATCGATGTAGTCGAAACGAACATTTTGTTAGCCGGAATGGTTGGGGGATTTGGCGATGAATATGGCCGAACGGCTGGTGCGCATTCAATCCATGATGCGATGACGGTTCTACCCGATAGTCATAAACAACTTCACGGAAATAAAGTAGCCTATGGCATCTTGGTCCAACTAATGATTGAAAAAAAGCTACCAGAAATAGAAGCCTTGTTACCTTTTTATCATCAATTACATTTACCAACCAACTTGAAGGACTTACAATTACAGTTAACAGAGAGTGACTATCAAGCTGTCGCTGAGCGTGCCTGTGCTCCAGAAGAAACGATTCATTTAATGAAAGAACCCATCACACCCGCATTGATCATTGAGAAAATGAAAGAGTTAGAAAAATTCACTACAAACTAAAAAAGATCTTTTCTTTCGTAATTGAAAGAAAAGATCTTTTTATTATTTGATGATCAATAAATTGCTTGCTGATTTGTTAGCCAGATGTTTGATCAATGAATCAAAGGTTAAGCGTGTATAAAGAGACTCCTCTTGCCCTAAAATGACCAAATCGATCTCTTTTTCATTCGCATAATTAAGAACAGCTTTTTTTAATCCATAAGACACATATGAAATAATCAAGTTATCCGGATTACTCAATTTAATACTCGAAACAAATTCTTTTATTTCTGCCTGATTTTCTTCATCTAAATCTTCCATCAATTGTACATCTGGTACGGTCAATTCTCCCATATAACTATCTTCTAAAGAAAATTCTTCACTTTCTTCTAAAGCAATATTTTCTTTTAAAGTTGTATTATAAATCAAAACATGTAATTCGCTTTTTTCTTTTTCAGCCAGTTCGACCGCTTTTCTAAAAGCATTTTCTGGTTTACCATCGCTTCCGACTAAAACTAACATCTTATTACTCATAGTATCCCTCATTTCAATTTTTTCTTTATAATTTGATTATATACCAGTTTATAAGATAAAGATCGGAACAGCCTTTTTCACCCATAATAGTTTTGTCACTATCAACAGTTTGTCTATATTTATACCTTTATTTTTATAAAATATTATATAGCAGGTATCAAATGACTAGAAAAAGAGAGAACCTCTATATAAGGGGAAGTGCAACTACTTTTTGATACAAAATAAAAAGAGCAACTCAATTTAATCTTGCTGACCGGTAATCGACGGGCGAAAGATACCCTAATTTGGATAAAATTCTATTATGATTCCAAAAATAGATGTAATTTTCTACAATATCGATTACTCTAGTATTAGAGCCTATCGTCTCTTTTGAGATGTAGAACGTTTCTGACTTTAGTGAGGCATGAAACGACTCTATTGGAGCGTTATCTGAAGGTGTACCCTTACGGGACATACTTTGGATAACGTTTTTTTGTTTTACTCGCTCACAG